>JANQLN010000105.1 GCA_028280575.1 Clostridia bacterium | reverse complement strand
TGCCACTGGAGCAACAGGTGCAACTGGGGCAACAGGCGCCACTGGGGCAACAGGTGCCACTGGGGCAACAGGCGCCACTGGGGCAACAGGCGCTACTGGAATTACTGGTCCTAGCGGAGCCGGGCTTGCCGCATATGCAAATGTGTTCCATCTGACAGGCACTGCAACCCTCACAGCCGGATCAGATATTCCTTTTACCAGCAACGGGCCTATAGTTGGTATCACTCATACTCCAGGCGCTACAGGTATAGGTATACTAACCACAGGGGATTATGAAATTGAATACACGGTAAGCAGAACAAACAATTCCTTTACTAGTATAGCTGTTACACGAAACGGAACTGTGGAGTCATCAACGCATCTTGGTTTCATAAACGTTAGCAGACAATTAGCCGGCACTACTATTTTATCCCTTACAACCGGAGACAGAATTACTCTTCGCAATAGCGGCGGCAGCAGTATTTCTCTTGAAACCAGCCCTGACGTAGCATCACAAATAAGCCTTTTACTATTAGACTAGCCTTTTCCCGGCCTTTCACTTTTCTCGTGTGAAAGGCCGGGTCTAATAATATAATACAATAAAAGGAGTAAAAAAATGATTACAGTAAGCCTGTGCATGATTGTTAAAAATGAGGAAGAAATCCTGGCACGCTGCCTGGATACGGCAAAAGACCTGGTTGATGAAATAAATATTGTAGACACAGGTTCAACCGATAGAACAAAAGAAATTGCAGCACAATACACAGACCGTATCTATGACTTTGAGTGGACTTACAGCTTTGCAGAAGCTAGAAATGAGTCCTTTAAATATGCTACAATGGATTACATTTTTTATCTGGACGCCGACGATGTCATCCTGGAAGAAGACCAGGCCAGATTTAAGAAGCTGAAGGAAGTGCTTGACCCTTCGGTGGATTCGGTATCCATGTATTATGATGCCGGAACAGATGAATTTGGCAACGTTACATTAAAATACAGGAGGCACCGTCTTTTGAAAAGAGAGAAAAATTTCAAATGGGCGGGGGACTGCCACCAGTACTTAAACGTTCATGGAAATATAATAAATTCCAACATTTCAATAACCCACAAGAAAATACGCCATGCTGTTGGCCGTACCATTTCAATTTATGAAAACAAGATAAAACGGGGAGACGTATTTTCAGCAAGAGACTACTTTTATTATGGAAATGAATTGAGGGAAAACGGGCACTACGAAAAAGCAATTGAGAGCTACAACAATAATTTATCTACGGATAAAGGATGGGTAGAGGATAAAATATTTGCCTGTATTTTCAAAGCAGACTGCTATCGTTATTTGAATGATACAGGCAATGAGCTTTCTTCACTGTTTCAATCATTTAATTATAAAGCACCCAGAGCAGAAGCATGCTGCCGGATAGGATACAGCTTCCAGAGGAAAAAACATTATAAAACGGCTGCATTCTGGTATGAGCTGGCAGCCCTGCAGGTACCGGACCCTGACAGGTGGAGCTTCATATATACGGCTTATTATACCTGGTATCCCCATTTGCAGCTGTGCGTGTGCTATTATAATATGAGGGATTATAAAAGATCATATGAACATAATGAAAAAGCCCGTAAGTACAGAGAGAAAGACCCAAGGATTTTGCATAATAAAAAGCTGCTTGAGGGCATATTTGAAGCTTCAAGGTGACATATTCCAAAGTAATCTGATACTACCGAAAAAAGGTGGAGCTTCTGCTCCGCCTTTTATTTTCAGCCCGGATATGAGAATCATAAAGGGCACAAAACAACTTCCGTTTGAATAAACTAATCTAACAAAAGCTTTACAGGATGGTGTGAAAAAACTTGCCAACAGGAAAAAAAATTGTAATTTTTGTCAGGCCAGGTTTGGATTCCTTTTTAAAAGATATTATAAATGAATTGTCCGGCAGCAATGAAATTGAAAAAGTATTAATCGGTGAAAATAAAGATTTGAAGCTTATGGATAAATGGATGGAATGGGCCGACATTTGCTGGTTTGAATGGTGTGATGCACTTATTTTATATGGCAGTGCCCTGCCAATGGCAAAGGATAAAAAAATAGTCTGCAGGCTTCACAGCTATGAAGTTTTTACAAATTTGCCGTTTCAAGTTAACTGGAGCAATGTAGATAAGCTTATCCTTGTATCAAAACCTATAAAAAAGTTTGTTAAGGACAAATTTGGATTGTGTGAAGATAAAGTGAGAGTAATACCAAACGGAGTAAGCACTGATGATTTTTCTTTCAAGCAAAGAAAACCGGGATTTAAAATTGCCCATGTCGGATATATAAACCATAAAAAAGGTCCAATGCTTCTTTTGCACACTTTCAAAGCCATACATGATGCGGACGGCAGATATACCCTCCATATTGCAGGTGCTTACCAGGACTCAAGATACTCATTATATTTTCAGCAAATGACAAAGCATATGGGCCTGGAGAATAGTTTTTTCTTTGAAGGCTGGCAGGAAAACCTGGACCAATGGCTTGACGATAAGAGCTACATACTGTGTACAAGTGTACTTGAAGGCCAGAATTTAAGCGTAATGCAGGCTATGGCAAAGGGAATAAAACCGGTTGTTCATAATTTTGTCGGAGCAAGTGAAATATATGGGGAAAAATACATATGGAATACAATAAATGAAGCGGTTGCTATGGTAAGCGAAAAAGCCTATAATTCCATTGAGTATAAAAATTATATAGAAAACAGCTACTCAACTGACAAACAGTCAAAAGCTGTAAATAAACTGTTGGATGAAATTATAACCAGCAATGAAGAAAAGCATAATTTCAATTATACTCTCTACTGGAACCAAAGACTTAATTCTAAATTCAACATTGAAGGTGTAGGCTATATGGGACTGGGTGTAATATATAACAAATTCCTGTACAAAAACAGGCTTGACATTTTAGATGGTGTACTTGCAAGACTATTTGAAGATATCCGTACAAAGAGGGTACTGGAGCTTGGCCCCGGGACAGGAGTTTTTACCGGCTACTTTCACAGCAAAGGCGTTTTGGAATATTATGGAATTGATGTTGCCGAAAAATCCGTAAATGAGCTTGGAAGCATGTATGATACTTATCACTTCAGGCATGGAGATATAAAAGACGAGTGCAATTTTGAAGGAGCATATGATTTAGTCCTTGCGTCCGATGTACTGCTGCACATTATAAGTGAAGAAAACTATAAAAAAACAGTTAAAAACATCTCCTGCCATTTAAAAGAAACCGGATATTGTATTTTTTTTGATCCTGTAAGTATAATCAATACGAAAAGCATATCTCCCCATGCTGTAATAAGGGATAAGGAATATATAAAAAAAATACTTGACGGCAACGGGCTGAAGCTTGCGAAAATCCTTCCTGTTTCATATTTTATGAATAATCCTTTTGACAGGAAAGCTGCCGGTGGAAAAGGCATGTGCATCCTTGAGGCATTCAGGGTGGTTTCGCATCTGTTTTCAAATAATTTTATAAGTGACAATGAAAAACTGATACTGGGTGAATATCTGTTGTACAGGGAAAAAAAGCTGCTGAATAAATATAACCAGGGCTTGTCGGAAAAACTGCTGATAGTTCAGAATAAAAACAACAAACAGGAATTTGGTTTTGAAATTAGGGATTTATTGGACAAAGAAAGCATACTGGAAAAAATTTCATCACTGGAGAAACTCCTCCTGGATAAAAACATTAAACGGCACAAGCATTTTAATACATTGAAAGAGCTGCTTGACCATATGGAAAATAATTTTTGAAGGAGTTTTAATCATTCCTTAAGGGACTATATAATGAGTATAAAATGATTCATGTCCTGATATCCAGTTTTTCATCTCAAATATCATTATATCGTAATCAGGTACGGTATAATCAAAATCAGAACGGCTGTTAATAAGGCTTCTATCGAATTTTACACTACTACATTGTGTTATCTCAATATTATTTTTATTGAAAAACTCCTTAAACAGTTTGAGTAAGCCAAATTTGCTTATGCTTTTATCGGGCACCAGATGATATAATCCGCTTGTATCATATAATATTGCCTTTTCTATTGCTTTAGCCAGCTCAATTGTTGTAATGCCTGTCCAGATCGCATCTATATAACCATCTATTTTACCTCTGGATTTCATAAACCAATTGAAAAGGCCAACCCCTTCACAATTAATTTCAGGGCCGATTACAGATGTCCTTATTGTCAAATTCCGGCCCGATATAATTTCCCCTAAAGCTTTGGTACGGCCATAAAATGAATCCCCGTCCATCAAAGAAAATTCCGTATATGAGCCTGTATTACCGGAAAACACACAATCTGTACTTATATGAATTATCTTGGTACGGGCCTTTTTATATTTGTTTTCAAGAAAATTCGGCAGATATGAATTCATTAATATTGCCTGTGTTTTTTTCTCCCTTACATAGTGATTCAATATACCTATACAATTAATAATGACATCAAACTCGTACTTATCTAAAAAGTTCTCAAATTTTATAAAATCTGACGCATCGCATATATATGTATTTTTATTGAGCTTTTTACGTGCAAGATTAAATACATCGTAATCTTTCCTCTCTTCAAAAAAAGTGGTAACAACATGGCCTGCCATTCCCGTAGAACCTAATACAAGTATTTTTTTCCTGTTCATCTATTTTTCCCCCTTATTCTAAATTGCATAGCAAACTGTTTCATTCAAGCCATTCAGATAATGCCTTATGTAGAGCTTATAGGAAGTATTAAGTTTATGGATGAAAAGGGGAAGCTCCCATAAATCAGCAGGCTTATGGTAGACAGATACTGCCAGTTTGGGTTTGTAATTGCATATAATATTCCCCATGCCATATAAAGCATCCTTTTCAGACCCTTCAATATCAAGCTTTATATAAGTTGGTATGTATTCATCAATAGCATCGTCAAGCCTGGTCATTGAAACTTTATCTTTCCCCGTCCTTGAAACATACGAGCCACTGTTTCCAAAACTGTTAAAACCGACTTCACCATTCTTTGAATACAGTCCAGAATTGAAAAGCTTTAAACGCTTATTATCAATATTATTGACACTATCAGCCAATCTTTTAAAATTATCCCTGTCCGGCTCAAATCCGTATATGTATATAAACTTGCTGTTTGTTATTTCGTTGAAGTCAGATATGGTCTCTCCGTTATATGCCCCTCCGTCGACAAAACATTCCATATCACCAAGAGTAAATATATCCACAGGAAAATACTGTTTACCCCTTATAATATTATTAAAGCTTGAAAAATCAACAGTAAGCCTGTGTTTTAAAATATTGCCAAACACCTTTTTTGAAAAATCGTCGTAAAGTAAATCATAAGTTTTTTCTACCTTTTCCCAATTCATTTCAATCATTAAAGCATCATAGAAACCATTTTCAACCATCATTAAAGGAAAATACGAAATCTCCTTGTAACCTGAATCCAAAAGCTTATTATAGGAATCCATTGGCTCAGGCAAGCAAATAAGTACTGTGAATTCACCTTTGCAGCCTATATCCTTATGTGCTGCTACCTTTATCCCATTTATACATGAGCCATGTTTTTTTTCATCATCATCAATAAAGTAACAGACATTATATCCTTTATTCTTCATTATTTTACTTGTAATAAAGCCTACTCCTCCAGCACCATATAATACTATTTTTTGGTTTTTCAATAATGAATCGTAGTATTTTACATCAGGATTTTTTGCTTTTTTAATAATAGAATGTAATTGCTCCAGCATAAATTTAAATCCTTTCAAACTTAATTTAAACATTCCAAATACTTTGCTTCCAGTTGCTTTAATCCGGTTGATGCATCTTCCTTTGCCAGTCCTTCTTCTACATATTTCAAGCCTTCTTTTACATATTCAGATAAGCATTCAATCATTTTATCCCTTGAAATATTGTTTTTGATATAGGCAGGCAATCCGTTAAAGCTTGAATAACTTATTATTTTTTTATATAAAAACAAAGCAATTTCATAGTTTTTTTGAACTGCTCTAGAATCGTCCCATTTTACATAGGGTAAATATATTTCCTCATTGAAATTTTCTATTATATACATGTAAATTGATAATGAGGACTTAATTCTATCTTCAATATTATGAGAACAGTTTTTATCATGAATTCTGTAAAAAATCAGGCTCTCATCTACCATTCCGTATTTCAAGCCGTTTTTTATAAAATATAAGGAATTTAAGGTGTCACTTGAATGATCATTATTCCTGTAAGTACTCCAGGTAAGGTTGTTTTTATGGAAGAACTCGAGCCTGTATAATCCGTTCATGGGAATGATACCCGAACAATATGTAAAAATCCTATACACCATGTCATCCAGTAATGGAACAGAATAATTCCAATGATTGATAACCTTGTTTTCTTCATTTATTATATTAAAATTACAATAAACATAATCATTACCCGTTTTTTCCAGATAATCAACAAATTTCTCTACAGCCTTTGCATCTACATAATCGTCCGAAGCTATCCATTGAAAATATTTGCCTTTTGCCCCTTTAATAATTTCCTTTATACCTTGTGAAGGGCCTCCACTGTTTTTTTTGTGAAAAATGCATTTTATTTTGTGATTTTTTTGTTCAATAGCTTTAAGTTTCTCAACACAACCGTCGGTTGAAAAATCGTCAATTATAATTATTTCCACATTATCATATGTTTGATTTAGAAACGAATCAACACATTTTTCCAGGTATCTTATCCCATTATAATTAATTATCCCTATAGTAACCAATGGTCTTTCAATGTTTTCAGGTTCCTTAAGCATTTTCATATTCCTCCGATATAGGTTTTCAACTTATTAAAATTAACAAGTAAAACCAGGCATAATATAAACTATGGATAGACCGTCAATAATGTTACATAATAATCCTTTATAATCAAATAATAGCTTTGATATGAAAATATTATAAAAAGGAAGTGGATATATGGATGAGAATTACAGGGAAGAGAAAAGGGAAGAGTATGGTTTAGCCCATTTTTTAATAAGACTTGTGACAGGTACAGCAGTACTTTTCATTACTGCATTTTTAACTCCAGGCTTCACTATATCAGGGCTTTGGACATTGCTGCTTGCAGCTTTGGTATTGGCTGCACTGGATTACTTTACTCTGAAAATACTGGGAGCTAATGATACTCCCTTTGGAAGGGGAATAACCGGATTTTTACTTGCGGCGGTATTATTGTATATAACCCAGTACTTTGTGCCAGGCTATGAAATAACCTTGCTTGGAGCACTTTTGGGAGCATTGGTTTATGGAATTGTTGATTTGATAATACCTGGAAAATCTATGTGATAATCATTATAATTATTGAACGGTACAAAGGGACGGCAATAGTCGTCCCTTTATGTACTCAGCTTTTTTCTACTCTTCTTCCTCTTCTTGTTCTTCTTGCTCATCTTCTTCTTGTCTAAAAATCCCCTCTTCTTCAACAGCCCCTGGGAAATCGAATTTCTGGGGCGGGAAGAACTCATCAACCGGGAACTCAATGGTATCAAAAAGTTCACAAGGATTATCTTCAGTTGAAGCAACACACTTCTTGCTTGGTACACAGAAATCAAATGCAGGTATAAGAAGTTGTACATATCTAACCAGTTTAACTATTGAGAATAAGCCAACACTAACTTGAACTTCACGCCGTGCATTATCATCATCACCATCTACTCTTGCCACTTCTTCCAAATCATCAATGTTGTCATCCAGCCTGGATACAACTGCAGCAGGTACCTTTTCAATACAACAGCAATCACAGCATTTTTCAGCTAAATCCACAATTTTTGCACTAAGACAAATGGGTTCGGCAACTTCTACTTTGGAAATTGGCAGATTATCCTGTTGGAGTGCTGTTTCAACAGGTGTGTCTATACCATGTTCGGTATAGTGGGTTTTGAATATTCTGACACCACCCTCTGAACCGAATAAAATAACCTTCTTATCAAAAACAACGACTCCGGGAACAGTCACAATATGAGTGCCGCAGCCATGCTTTGGAATAAAGAAGTCAAGTGTTACTTTAATAAAGAATTTTACGTCAACAGTATAAAATCCCTTTTTAAAAGGCACCGGTTCAACATCCGCATATACGTCACACACTATAGCCCTTCTGCATTTTACATTAATAGCTACGCTGAGCAGCTTTTGTATTTTTTCATGACATCTAAAAAGCACAGGAGCATCTTCAATACAATCCTTTTCCTTACAGGAATCATAAATCTTTTCAGTCTGTATGCATACTGCTTCACTTAGTCTGCTGAGATCATCCTCGTTTATTGGACCGGGAACAACACCATTTACATGATCCATTATAAAACCCCCTTCATTTCAATATTTTTTTGATTTCCCTCTCATTTTCATAATATGTTGCTTTACATATTTTGTGCTACATGTTTTTCTATAAAAAATGAGGTTGTTTTAAAAATCTTTATGCGCTTGACGGCTACATTTGAAAAAGAATTGGTTTTTTAAACTAAACGGGGATTTTATAAATAAAAACCCGAAATGGCGTTCCCCCATATTTTGATCCTAGCCGAAGCCAGGTGGGTGTTCTGTTAAATATTTTGCATCTTCCTCTGCCGTTGCACCCGGCTCATGTCCGGATGTCGATTTAAATAGAGGCCTGATCTCCATATTTAAACTTCCAAACTCCCATATTAGGAATGTAGGTTCAAAATAATGGGTTTATCCGCTCATCTCAGGCATTTGGAGCACTTTTACAATTTGATTATATCACTATGGATACCTGTCTAACAACAAACCCTATACGTGGTTAAATCCACTATTCTCAACTTATTTCATTTTTGCTCCGTTATTCTCATTGTGTCATAAAATAATGAATTTATTTATGGAAACCGATGTCATTTTGATCCTAAAATTACAAATTCAACATTTTGATATACTTTACTTTAGATGAAATTGGTATTGCTTTATATATTTCTCTCAGCGGTGTTTCATTTTTTTTCCCTTCCTTTATAACAGATTCAATATATTCTTCGGGAAATTTAAGGCAATACCCGCATCCTCCCTTTGCAATTTTGCATGGAACTGATACTACTTCAAAGACCAATCCTCTTTTTTCAAATATTCCGCATAAATGAAAGGCATAGTTGCCGGAATCTAAAATACCCAGACAGTACATAACAACCCCCCTTATGATATATTACTTTTTAAGTCTGGAATTGTTCATTTTTTTGGTTTTATTCCAATCCTGTTTTCCCTTGCATAATAGAAAAGATACTGCTGCGCATATCCGGAAAGCTTACCAAATTTCTTTTCGGCAAAGCTCTCAATCTCGGAAAATGTTGCTTCCCTGTGAAAATAAAGCTCTTCCATAACTCTCTTAACCCAGACATCAATAGGAAAAACATCAAATCTTATACCGCTGAATAATAGTGTACAGTCCGCTACTTTAGCTCCTACACCGCAAAACTCCATAAGCTTTTTTCTTGCTCCAATTTTATCAAAGCTTTTAAGCTTATCGTGACCGGTATAATTATTGTTTATCATTTTAGATGTTTCAGAAATGTATTTACACCTGTAGCCTCCCCTGCAGACAGCCAATTCATCAATTGTAGGCGCCGACAAATCAAATGCATTTGGAAAGGAGTAAAATTCATGCCCTTTGTATGGAATTTTTCTTCCATAGGCTTTAGAAAGGCTTTCTATAATTTTCATTATTCTTGGAATTCCATTATTTGCCGATATGATAAAGGAAATCAGTGTCTCCCAAAAATCCTGCCTTAACAGCCTGATCCCATAGCCAAATTGTATTGCTTGTTGCATTATGCTGTCTACCGCAACAGATTTTTTTATATGCGAATAATCAGTTCCCAGATCCAGATAGTCAAACCATATTTCTGTAAATTCCTTAATATCAGTGTTATAAATATATAAATCATTATTTTTGTAAGCAACATTTACAACTCTGTCCATTGCAGCACCGGTAAAGCTCCCGTCATCCTGTTTGATCCATCTGAAGCACTGTCCGCACTCGAAAACATGAACAGGATCAAAATCCTTTATTTCCCTTATACATACTCCATCTTCTACCGCTTCTATGTTATGGCCCCTATAATTCATATTGATTTATGTCCCCATTCACATTTTTTTAAATAATTACCACAAAACCCTACCCTTATATCAATATTTTCTCGCAAATTCCAGGGTTTGTCCAGTGAAATTATTTCAAATGCTTCAAAAGCAGAAGTCATTGACAATTAATATGAGCAATTTGCGTTGTTATGATTTTCTTAATGGAGCATACTAAATTTAGTAGTATGAATAATAAGCATATACAACATTTAGTATGCTCCTTGCTTGAA
>JANQLN010000090.1 GCA_028280575.1 Clostridia bacterium | reverse complement strand
ATTTAAAATATTGGATTTGCGACGAGGATGATTTTTGCAAGATAAGGCGGAGGATTGAGGAATACTTTCCGTATTCCGATTGACGACAACGAAGTATTGGGAAAATCAGACCGTTGCAAAACAATACTTTTAGATGACTCAAGGTACTAGTATAGGAGGCTGTTTTTGATGAAAAAAATATTAATAATGTTAATATTTATAATGATTATTACACTTACAGGATGTAAAGGTGATAAAGGTAATGAAGATGTACAAACTGATACCGTTACCGAGGGTCAGGCGGAAACAACGGCTGCACAGGATACTTCTCAAGAAATTAATGATACCCGGGGGGATACCGGCATTGAAGAGACAGCACTAAGCTTAATCACGGATTTGGTCAATGCTGATTATAAAAAGGCTTTTGAAGGCTATAAATACACAAGTGAGATGAATGCTGTTGCCAATGAAAAATTCTTCAGAGAAGATGTATGGGGTGTATTAAATGACAATTATGGAGAATTTATTGAAGTAAAAAGTACGACACCCGGTAAATATCAGCAGTATGACATTGTTTCAGTCAAGCTGCTGTTTGAATCAGCTTTTGTTGATCTTAATATTGTATTTGATTCTGAAAAATTGATAGCCGGGATACATAGAGGCAATGTACAGGCGAGTAATCCTGCTGAAATATCTGACGATATTGTGGAAAAAGAAGTTAGGTTTGGCAAAGAGGGCTGGGAGCTGCCAGGTACCCTTACTGTTCCAAAGGGTGAGACAGGCTGTCCTGTTCTTATTTTAGTCCATGGCTCCGGGCCAAATGACAGGGATGAAACAATAGGTCCGAACAAGCCGTTTAGGGATATCGCATGGGGGCTTGCTAAAAAAGGTATTGGGACCTTGCGTTACGATAAGAGAACTTATGTGTATAATAATAAGTTTATAAACAGTGCAGGGGATTTTACTGTATATGAGGAGACTGTTGAAGATGCTTCATTGGCACTTGAGTACCTGAAAACTCTTGATGATACGGACAGCAGTAAAATATATATCCTGGGGCACAGCCTTGGCGGCATGCTCATACCCAGGATAGCGCAGATAACCCCGGACGCAGCGGGATATATAGTAATGGCAGGCGCGGTAACTCCCCTGGAAGAATTGATGGCAGACCAGGTAAAGTATATAAGTGAGCTGGATGGCACTTTGTCTGATCAAGAAAAAAGCGCCATTGAAGCTTACGAAAAAATGAGAGAAAATGTCAAGAGCCTTGATAAAGATTCTGATTTGAAAAGTACTGATTTATTTGGAATTTCAAATAGCTACTGGCTGGATTTGAAAGGCTATAATCCTGCTGAGTCTGCCAGGGAAATTACAAAGCCATTACTTGTTTTACAGGGCAAAAGGGATTACCAGATTCCTGAAAAGGAATTTGAAAAGTGGAAGAAAGCACTTGGAAACAGGCAGAATGTATCATACAGGCTCTACGAAGGCTTAAACCATCTGTTCATCAGTGGAGAAGGGAAGCCCAATCCCCAGGAATATAAAGTTCCAGGACATGTAGACAGTAGTGTCATAGAGGATATCGCCAATTGGATAAACAGGTAACTAAGATAAATACCTGGGTAAAACAATAATGGAAATAAAAGAACGCAGGGTATGTGCAAAAATGCAATTGCTATACACCCCGACAAACAAAAACCGTCCCCTGCCGTGCATATGTCACTTCATTACAGCCGATGGAGGAATTTTGAAGTGTTTCTTGAACTGTCTTGAGAATGCATATTGGTCGCTGTACCCCACAGCTTCGGAAACATCCCTGACACTCATCCCCTTTTGTGACAGCATCTTATAGGATTGATTCATAAGATTTTGCAAATAATACTCTTTTGGTGAAAAACCATATAAGCTTTTGAATTTTTTTTGCAGATACCTTGGTGTAATGCCAAGCTTATCTGAAATTTGGCCTAATGTCATTTTGCTGAAAACAGACAATTCTATCATCTGCTTTGCAGCTTCCATTCTCCTGTCGCATAGTTTCAATTTCTTTTTTTCCTTAAAATTCATACACAGCATTGCAAGCATCTGTAAAATGCATGATAATACATACAGCCGGGCTGCTTTTGTTCCGGAATGGTGAAAGACATTATGCACATTTCCTGTAAATCTGTCCATTTGATATGTATCTTCTACTTGCGTATATGAATAAAAAGGGGTTACAACTTCTTTTGTAACATGGCAGCCTTTCCTGTCATACAGCCCGAAGCGAAATCCTGAAATACATAATGGACAGTACTCATCAACCGTGGCATAGTGTTTGATACCCGGAGTAATAATGACAAGACTGCCATGACTTAAGGGTATTTCACTTCCGTCCAGAATATGATATGCACCTTTTCCTCCTGTAACATAGAGGATATGCAGGTTGGTGTAGTCCTGTATACCGGCTTTCCATCCCGGGTAGACAGGAAACCGGTAGCTTCCGTGTATTCCAATGCTGTTTTCATCAGGAATTCTGTTTAAAATAGAATCAAAACCTTTGAAACATTGTTCGCTTTTTATCATCCCATACATCCTTTTTGCTATTTCAATACAAATTAAAAAGTGGTAACCTATATGAAACGGCTTCAATGCTTGCATTATGAAGTTATATATAAAGTATAGCATATTATTATACAAGCATCAATTAAAGCATGCCAGGACGTTTTTTATGACGTACCGGCTGATAAATGACATAGAAAAGGGAAGTGTTGTACTTGAAAGCTATTATGATCATGTTTGATTCATTGAACCGTCACATGCTGCCTCCATATGGATGTGACTGGGTAAAGGCGCCAAACTTTGAAAGATTGGCAGGAAACAGTGCTGTTTTTGACAGCAGTTATGTGGGAAGCATGCCATGTATGCCGGCCAGGCGCGAAATCCATACGGGAAGGTACAACTTCCTTCACAGGAGCTGGGGACCTTTGGAGCCCTTTGACGATTCAATGCCTGAAATTTTGAAAGGTAAAGGTATTTATACCCATCTTGTAAGTGACCACTATCATTACTGGGAAGACGGAGGCTGCACATACCATCAACGGTACAATACCTGGGAAATCGTACGCGGGCAGGAAGGAGACAGCTGGAAGGGTGAAGTTAAAGACCCGGAAATTCCCGACCATCTTGGCCGGTCCTGGAGGCAGGATGCCGTTAACCGTAAATATATGAAAAATGAAGAAGATATGCCCCAGGCAAATACCTTCCGCCTTGGACTGGAGTTCATTGAAAAAAACAAAAACGAAGATGATTGGTTTTTACAGATTGAAACATTTGATCCCCATGAACCTTACTATTCTCAGGCAAGGTACAAGGAGCTTTATGAATATGAATACGACAGTCTGCATTTTGACTGGCCCTGCTATGAAAAAGTTACAGAAACGGAAAGAGAGTACATCTCCCATGTACGGTTTGAAAATGCGGCACTTATAAGCATGTGTGACCACTATCTTGGCAAGGTCCTTGATATGATGGATAAAAATGATATGTGGAAGGATACAATGCTTATTGTCAATACTGACCATGGATTCCTGCTTGGGGAACATGACTGGTGGGGTAAGTGCAAAATGCCTTTTTATAATGAAATTGCAAATACACCCTTGTTCATATGGGATCCCCGAAGCGGAATCAGGAGCGAAAGAAGGAAAGCTCTGGTTCAAACTATTGACCTGGCACCTACTCTTTTGGATTATTTCAATGTGGACATTCCACGGGATATGAAGGGTAAATCTCTCAAGGATACAATACAGAAAGATACGGCAGTCCATGAGGGTATATTGTTTGGTATTCACGGCGGACATGTTAACTGTACCGATGGCAGATATGTATATATGAGGGCTCCTGGCAACAGCAGCAACCAGCCTCTTTATGAATATACCCTGATGCCTGCCCATATGCGCTGCATGTTTTCACCTGAAGAGCTTCAGGATGTTGAACTCAAGGAACCCTTTGAATTTACCAAGGGGTGCAGGACCTTGAAGATAAAAGGCCGTTCATCCTTTTGTCCTGAAAACCAATTGGGTACAATGCTCCTTGACCTTGAAAAGGACCCCGGACAGCAAAAGCCAATCAGTAATCAGGAAGTTGAGCAGAAAATGACTGAACTTATGACAAAAATAATGAAGGATAATGATTGCCCGGAGGAACAATTCAAAAGACTGGGGTTAATGGATTAATACCCAAATATGGATGAGGAAACAGAATTGTCAAAATGCCGGTTTTGGATAAATCGGCAAGCACCGGAGTCGTCTTTAAAAATGCATATACCCCTTGATTATTTGAACTTGGGCGGCATTTTCACAGATATGATTTTCTTATAGTCTTCCACTCCTGATCCATCTTTGATCCTGAACATAATCCATTTTCCGAGTTTCATATAATCATCGGCTTGCCTGTAAAGCTCAGCAGTTTCAGCACTGAGGCTGGGAAGAACAGCTTCCATTAAAGGATCAAGTTTGTAGCTTATGACGATAAAAACTGAAAAGGAATTTTCTTCCGGGTATAATGTTCCGAATGACTGCCCGCTTTTTTTAAATTTTATATTCCAGCCTGGCTTTCCAGAGCAAGCACTATATGACATTTTAGGTTTTGACTTATATGCCGTATCCATGTATTCCATGAGTGACTGCCACAGCTTTTTTGCATCACCGCCAATATATTCAGCAATTTCATCCATTGACGGCTGCCTTTCCTGCGGAAAGATTTCTTTCCATTCCATTTGCTAACACCTTCTTTTTTCATGTTAATATTTTCTTTTGCTTAGACAACATTATGTCATATTTGAGTAAATTAGTAAACCTTAAATATCATTTGAGCATTCCCAATGATAAATGTTTCATTGTACGCATAAATTTATACCTATGATGCATATGTTCCTGTTATTGCACCAGGTGTTATGCTTGAATTTGGCACAAGGCACTTGGATAAGAATATCAATACGGGCTTTCATATTTAAGGATGGCGCAATTTTACTATGTACTTTTTGGAAATTATATTTTATAATAAACATAGAGTACCATGTGTCGTCATGAAGGAAGCTTGACAGTACGATAGATGAATGATTATTGTTTTAAAGCTATGATATCAACTGCTTACAGAAGCTAAAGATGAGCTTTTATTATAATTATGTATAAAACCTTTTTACAGGAGGAGTAAATGTTTTACGTGCTTCTTATTGTTACTGTAATTATATCTGTTATTGCGGTAAAAACAAATAAGCTTATATTTAAAATCGGCGTTACTTTTTTATGTTCATTAATGACCTTATGGCTATATTTTATACAAAATGTGCATGCATACGTGTTTTTTATTATAGCAGCTTTTTTAAGCTCAATGGTGGGCGACTATTTTCTTTCCAATAAAGGCAGGAATAAAAATAACTATACCTATGGTATAGCAGGCTACTTTGCAGCTCATGCAGGATATTTGGCATTTGCTGCCATATATGGTGGGTTTGATTTTATTGCAGTTGCTGCTCTGATAATGTTGACCGCAGGATATACAATATATTTTATCCTGAGAGTCAAAAAGGAAATCAGCAATAGTATTTTATTGGCAGCAGTGTTTTTTTACACGATAATATCCTGTATATGCATGTCATTGAGTCTGAATACGGATTTTCTGCGGGCTACAAAAGGATTTTATGCACTCGGTATAATGATGATATTAATTTCAGATACGCTTATTGCAGAAAGTGATTTTTGCAGTAATAGAAGATTCAGCCGTTTTATCTTACCCACATATTATTTTGCACAGATAAGTATTACAGTTTCAATTCTTTTTCTATTTGACATATGCTTATGAAAATGTTCAAGCAAGCGTTTTTGCTCTTATAGAAAACTGCAGCTTTTTCCTTGACCAGTTGAAGATGCACTTCCTGCTGGTCTGTCCATTTCATATAATAAAAAGGCTTCTTGTTAACTCATGCAGCATGATTGTAATGAAAATCCATTTTTTTAATAATAAAATTCCATCTTTGCTTGTTCTTTTCAAGTATAATAATATTGCAGCATTAAATTTTTAATGAAAAGAGAAAACATATATGGTAAAAAAGTACAGGTCGCTTTATTTTTTATTAATACTGCCAGTCATACACCAGATAGTCTTTGAGTACTTACCCATATGGGGCATTGTATTGTCATTTAAGGATTTTAAGTTTGGCAGAGGGATTCTTGGAAGCGAATGGAATAATTTTGAGCACTATAAAAGGCTTTTTGACGATTATTTATTTTACCGGGTCCTTGGAAATACGGTTAAAATAAGCCTGCTTAACATTTTTACAGGATTTATTGTTACCATTATTTTTGCTCTTTTAATAAATGAAATAGTGAATATAAAAATCAAGAAAGCAATACAGACAATTTCATATCTGCCCCATTTCATTTCATGGGTAGTTATTTCAGGATTTGTATACCAGCTGCTGTCAACTGAAGTAGGCCTTGTAAATGCTGTGCTTTCTAAATTGGATATTATACCTAAACCGATCTTTTTTATGGGGGACAAGGATTTGTTTGTACCAATACTGATAATTTCCTTATTATGGCAAAGCGTGGGATGGGGTTCCATAATATATTTATCTGCAATAGCTGGTATTGAGCAAAGTCAATATGAATCAGCAGAAATTGATGGTGCGAACAGATTTCAAAAAATGGTTAACATAACACTGCCGGGTATTATGCCTACGGCTACCATATTGCTCATACTGGCAGTTGGGAAAGTGATGAAAGTCGGATTTGATCCTGTGTATAATTTGTATAATGCCCAGGTTATGTCTAAAGCAGATGTGTTCAGTACATATACTTTCAGGATTGGAATACTTGGCGGAGACTACGCGTATTCGGCGGCTATCGGCATATTCCAGAATGTAGTGGGATTCATTCTTGTAATTACATCGAATAAAATAGCAAAAAGCCTGAAAGCTACATCTGTATTTTAAAATATTTATATCTGGAGGGAAAAAATTGGCTTGTAAAAAGAGTAAATGGGATAAAGCATTTGATATTATAAACCTCTTGCTGATGGCTGTTTTCTGCATAAGCATATTCCTGCCTTTTTGGGATATGATGGTAATGTCATTTTCCGAGCCTTTATCTGTTAATTCGCTGAAAATCAGATTCTGGCCGGAAAAATTGACTTTCAGCTCATACATATACCTTTTCAAGGATGACCAGATCGTAAGGTCTATTATAGTCACGGTTTTGAGAACGGTAACAGGTACGGCACTGCATGTTGTGTTTTGCCTTTTTGTTGCATACCCTTTGTCAAAAAAAGATTTGAAATACAGGAAAATAATCATATTGTTTTTCCTCATACCCTTATATTTTTCAGGAGGACTCATACCAAGCTATATAATCAACAGGTATATCGGATTGGTTGACAACCTTTTGGTATATATAATACCGCAAGCCTTCAGTGTGTTCAGCATGCTTGTTACAAGGACATATATATCGACAGTCGACAATGGGATAGAAGAATCGGCCCTGATAGACGGTGCGGGCTATCCAAGGATACTTTTTACAATTTTGATTCCCATCATAAAGCCTGTGCTGGCGACCATAGCATTATGGCATGCAGTTTCCCTTTGGAATGACTGGTTTACGTGCTTTATTTACATAAAGGATGAAAACAAAATAGTTCTCCAGATGATTTTAAGAAGAATGCTTGATAACATCAAGGATGTTACAAGTGATATGCATGCATTTGAAATGGAAGCCACCGTAAAAACCAAAATTGAGCCAAGAACGGTAAGAGCTGCTATAACAATGCTGATAACTATTCCGATAATTTGTGTATACCCGTTTTTGCAAAAATATTTTGTGAAGGGTGTAATGATAGGTTCATTGAAGGGATGAGCGAAAAAAGACAATTAGAGAAAAGAGGTGGTTGCTGATTTTTTTATTTATCATGGACAAGGAGGTGGTAAAAAAAATATTATAATCTTTAGCTGTGTTCTTTTGATTTAATAAGGTTTAGAATAAGAATAGGGAGGATATTGATATGTTGAAAAATAAAGGGTTTAAAAAGCTTGTCTGCTTTATAATTGTGTCAGCTATGATAATGGTCTTTCTTATGGGCTGCAATAAGTCCGGTGATGAAAAAAATGAAGACACAAAAACGGAAGGTAAAATGACTGATGATAAAGATTCAAATAAAAAGGAGAAGATGAAAATATCCTTTGTAAGCTTGAACTGCGGAAATATTGACCAGGATGCATGGGCTATTTTAAAGCTGGAAGAGGAGCTGAATATAGATCTTGATGTTAAAAAAGTGAATATTCAGGACGGAGACCAGATAAACCTTATGCTGTCATCGGGGGAAATGCCTGATTGCGGCTGGATCAGCAGAAATGCTTATGATATGTATTACGTACAGGAGCTTACAAGGTCAGTTCCCGTAAGCATGGTACGTGAATATTCACCCAGGCTTGCAGCCTTTTACGATAAATATCCTATAATATGGAAAATATTTAAAACCAAGGAATCTGATGAAGAGCTCATGAGCCTGTCGGGCTTTGACCCCAGTTTTTTGCTTCAATCCATAAGGTGTATGTACTACAGGTTGGATTGGCTGGAAAACTTGGGTATTGATTTGCCCGAAGGTGAAATCATACAGCTCGATGATGACGGACGCATATTTGCATCAAAATACGGCTACCCGCTAGATGATTTTGAAGACATAATGAGGAGATTCACAGAGGATGATCCTGACGGGAATAATGAAAATGATACTTATGGCTATTCGGCAAATAAGGAGGTATCACATTCATGGATCAATCTTATGGGCGCTTTCGGACTGAGCTGGTATTGGAATCATAATGTGGACGGAAAGGTCAGGCCTGCATATGTTCTGGAAGATTATAAGGATTTTCTCAAGTTTGCAAACAGGATTTATGAAAAGGGATATATTGATCCTGAAGCTTTTGTACTGGATATGCATATTGCATGGGATAAAATAACTAACGGGATGTTCGGGTGCTTCCAGAATGGAGTATCAAGCCTGTCTTCCTGGGCTCAAAACAGGCCTCCCCTATCCCTTTTGAGTGTAGACGGCGATTCAAAGGTGTTGATGACACCCGGTCCTATAGGTCCCGAGGGAAAATGGGGAAGTGACATGTACAGGATAACCCCCCAGAAAAACTATTTCCATATAAGAAAAGATGTGGATGACGAGAAGCTTAAAAGAATCCTGGAGTTTGTTGATTTTTGCGGATTTGATGAAGAAGCGCAGTTGTATCTCCGATACGGTGAAGAAGGTGTGCATTTTGATTGGGAAGGTGAACCGTACAAATCTGCGGCAGTATTGAAAGAGGATACCGAATTAGGCGGTAAAACAGGACTTGTGGTTTTTAATGATTATATGAATACCGGGGTTACAAATAAATACCAGATGACTGCTGCATGGCAGAAGGCATCTGAATTCAGCTGGGGAATATGGGCTGAACCTGAGCACTTATTCAAGCCGTACAAAGCTGATTTGTTCTATGAAACAAAATTTGAAGAAGAAAGAAAAAAATATAATAATGCTATCAAGGCAATCAGGGATGAGTTCATGGCACAAGCCATAGTTGGAGAAATTGACATTGATGCCGAGTGGGACAGTTACATTAAGAAGCTGGAGAAAGCGAAGCTATTTGAGATGTTATCATTACTGGACGATATTGATACATATGAAAATATGATGTCGGAATAACTTTATGCTTATGCTGCATGTCCTGTGAATAAAATCCAATGAAAGGTATGGGAGAACAATATGGAAAAAATTAAGCTGGATGGATTGATTGCTGCTGTTTGCACACAGTTGGATGACGGAGGTGCTTTTAATCCCGAAAATATGAAATGTGAAATAGATTACGTTTTAAAAAGCGGATTTGATGCTGTATTTCCATTAGGTTTTGCGGGGGAGGTCAAAGCATTTGACCGGTGTGAAAGAAAAGAAATAATCAAGAATACCGTAGATATTGTATCGGGCAGAGCAAAAGTAATAGCAGGCACCTTTGCCGAAAGCACAAGGGCTGCGGGGCAATATATACAAGATGCAAAGGAAGCTGGTGCGGATATTGCCCTGCTGACACCACCGTCATTTTATCCGTTGACACAGGAAGAAATGATCGATTTCTTTATAAAAATAGCCGATGACGAAATCCTGCCGGTAATAATATACAATTGTCCTGAAAGCCTTAACCATATGAGTCCGGCCTCAGTTTCAAAAGTATCTGTTCATCCTGGAATAATAGGTTTGAAGGAAACCTCGGACCAGATAACACTGCAGAAAATGCAAATTTTATTCAGGGACAGGGAGGATTTTACCCTTATTTCCGGAGACGAATTCCTGTACCTCCCGGCATTATCAATTGGAATAGAGTCTTTTATAATGGGAGGGCCCAGTACCCTTACCCCCGGATGGTGCGTAGAAATATTGAACCTATTTAACGATGGAAGGTATAATGAAGCAAACAAAGAGTATTTAAGGTTTATTGATTTTTACCATTCGCTTTTTGAGGCAACATCCTGTTGTGCCATGGCCGCAATAAAGGCGGCTATGGAAATAAGAGGTATGGGAGAGCGTTTTATGGCACATCCTGTCAAAAGTCTTGACCGGAGTGAAATGAAAAGAGTGGAAAAGCTCCTGGAAAGCTTTAGTCTTGTATAAAACTCTTTTGTAATAATGGAGGATATCATATGTTATGTGAACAGCATATGGAAAACAGGAATTCTGTTTTGAATAAAAAAAGAAGAATCATATTTAACAATGACGGCTGTGATGTGCTTGCCGAATGCAATAGCCCGGACAGGGAAGAATTTTTGTCGAAAAGGATGAACAGGCTGGCCGGCACAAGTGTGGATGCAGTGTTTTGTGCAACCATGGGTGCAGGCTTTGGCCTGTTTACCCACAATACAGCGGCAGGCAGCATTCTTACCAGCAAAGAAGGTGGATTCGGTAAAAATATTACAGGTGATTTGATTAAGCAGGGAACAGACCACCTGGAATTAGTTTCAGACTTTTGCAGAAACAACGGCATTGAAATATTCTGGGAATTAAGAATGAATGATACCCATGACGGGCACAACAATGAGAATGCCGTCATTGCATTTGAAAGCAATGAATTTAAAATGAAGCATCCTGAGTTATTGATGGGTAAAAAGGGTAAAAATCCTCCGGTTGGAAAATGGTCGGCAGTAGACTACAGCCATGAGGAGGTAAGGAAAAAGGCAGTTTCATTTATCAGGGAAGTACTGGACAATTATTATGTTGATGGTATAAATCTCGATTTTTTCAGGCATCCTGTCTTTTTTAAGTCAACAGCCCGTGGAAAACCAGCTTCCCAATGGGAAATTTTGAAAATGACAGAGCTCATAAAGGAAATCAGGGGATTGCTGGATGAAAAAAGCATGAGCTGCAGAAGGGGGCTGTTATTATCGGTAAGGGTGCCCGACAGTATTGATTATAGCAGGGCAATCGGACTGGATATCGCCGGCTGGATGAGTGAAGGCCTGATTGATATAATGGTTCCTACAAGCTATATAAGGCTCAACGATTGGAATTACAGCATTGATCTGGGGCACAGGTATGGAGTGAAAGTATATCCTTCTCTTGATGAAACCAGGATAAATGACGAAGCAGGGAGAAAACTGAGGGAAAAAGTACAATGCTATAAGGCCAGGGCAATGAATGCCCTGAGGGCGGGAGCCGACGGCATTTATCTTTTTAACTATGAAGCAATGAATTTTACCGGGTATTCCGAAGACAGTGATACCATATTCAAAAGCATTGGAGATATTAAGATGCTGAACAGGGAAAGCAAGATATATGTAGTCAGCACAAGAGGTGTGGCCAGAATTCCCGGAGGAGGATATCCGCACAAAAAGTTTATAAGAATACCTGTGCTGAATCCCGACAGTCCTGTAAAAATATCTTCAAGGCAAAATGAAGATATAAGCATTCTTATTGGAGATGATATGAAACTCAATACCAAAAACAAAATAAAGGCTGAAGTTTTTCTTGGCCTAAGAATAGAAAAAAAGCCCAATGAGAATGAAATAGACGTACTGTTCAATAAGAACAAGCTCTGCTATGTCAATACGGAAGGACTTTACATGAAATATCATGTGCCTTCCGATATTGTTTTTGAAGGAAATAATATTATAAGCACAATACTTCATAAATCCAAAAAATCACTATTTATGCTGAAGGATGTGGCAGTATGGATTTATTATGAATAATATGCCCTTGCAAACCTGATTTCAAAGCTTTATAATCTAAGTATACCTGTTTTATTATTCCGGAAGCCTTGTATGCAAGGCATCAGAAGTTTGTTATTAGATCTTATGATTATTAGGAACATATGTATGTTCAGAATATTAAAAAGGAATCTGATGATATGTACAGTGTTTTGATTGTTGATGATGAGTATTTTATAAGAGATAATATACAATCCGTTATTCCGTGGAGGAAGCACGGCATAGGAAAAATCAGTACGGCAAAAGACGGTTGTGAAGCATTGAACCATGTCAACAGGTACAACCCTGATATATTGCTGACTGATATAAGAATGCCTAATATGGATGGAATTGAACTGATACGGATCATAAGAGAAAAGCATAAAAACATATACTGCATAATAATAAGCGCATACAATGATTTTGAATATGCGCAAAAGGCAATAAACCTGGGAGTTAAAGGATTTTTATTAAAGCCCGTCAATCCAAGGAAGATGATTGAGGCCGTGCAAAAGGCAGTATGTGAATTAAGCAGCCATGACAACGGCATACTTTACGATAACCACGGTATGGCTGCAAATAATACCTCCTGTGGAGATATTGTCGATAAGGCTATCAAATATATTACAATAAACATAGGAAAAAGGATTCTGCTTCATGAAATGGCATTGGATTTGAATGTCAATCCATCATATCTCAGCCTGCTTTTTAAAAATGAAACAGGCAAGACATTTACTGAATTTGTAACCGATATCCGGATCAATAATGCGAAATTGATGCTGATGAAATCAACATACAGGATAAAAGATATAGCAATAAAACTGGGATATGAAGACTATACCTATTTTTGCAAAATATTTAAGAAACGGTGTGGCGCTTCTCCTCTTAAGTATAGGATGCAAAACATGGATTGAACGGGGTATTTATATGAGAAAATACAAGTTCAGAATTATTTTGCTGTTCATATCAAATTGTATTTCAATTACATGTATCATAATACTTGGAGGAACATCAAGTATTTCCGTAAGAAATTTTTTGCATCAAAAAGTAGATGAAATTCACAAGAGCCGGTTTGAGCAAATTGTTGCAGATGTTGACAATACATTTAGCAGGGCCTTTACCATTACGGAAAGCCTTAAAAAGAACCAGAGAATAAAAAACAACATAAGTAAAATAGAACAGGGAAAAAGCTCTGTTTTTATAAAAAACAAGCTTGTTGAAGAAATTGACAGTTTGCTGGATTATATACAGGATGCTTCACGCAGAATAAATACCATAAATATAGTAACCCCGCAAATACAATACGGAAGCCAGAAATATTACTTTTCCGTAAATTTGCACAATGAATTGATAAACAGGAAATATGAAGGTATTGAAATTATGTACCCGAGAGGTTCTCATACTGTAAAAACAAGCTCTGACACCAGGGGGAATTTCATAGGCAATATTGAAAATATGTACTATTTTGCCTGTTCCTCCGAAGGGGAAGGGAATAAATATAATGTATACGTGATTATGGAAAAAGACGTAATGGAGAGCTTGAATAACAGTATGAAGCATGTAGTAATTACTGACGATGAAGGCAATAAGGTCTATGTTGGTGATGAAATAAAGGAATCAAAAAAAACGCTAAATCAATCAGCCATGTATGAAACAAAACTGTCGTTCGCAAATTGGAAGCTTAAATATATTCCTGACGACAGTTATTTTCAGGAGCACTTTAAAAATATTGTATTATTGCTTATTGCCATTGTCTTTTCAAGTATATTGCTGTCTTTTGTTTTTTCTTTTTTTCTTTCAAGGATAGTTATGAGCCCTGTAACATCAATTACGCAAAAGATGGAAACCTATAGGGTTGGAAAAGGATTAAAAGAAGATTTTCCTTTAAAGAAAAGGCACACATTAAATCTTAAAAAGCGCTTATTTATTTATTTCACTGCTACAGCTTTAATACCTGTACTTATCTTCAGTATAATGTACTACTTGAAAACGAGTAATAATATTATAAATAACATAATGAGCCAGGTGCTGTCCCAGTCTTTTGGAAAGGTAAGCATGGTGATGTCCGAATATATTGACAATAAAATGCAAATATTAAAAAGAATAGTATTTGATAATCCTACACAAAAATACATGATTGAAAAGGACGAGCAAAGCTACGAGCAGCTTGTGGAGCTGGTGGAGAATAATATATACCTGGGTCTTGATGACCTGCAGATAGATATTTATGATATGGAAAACAGGCTG
This sequence comes from Clostridia bacterium, assembly GCA_028280575.1. Lineage (GTDB taxonomy): Bacteria > Bacillota > Clostridia > Acetivibrionales > STF1-152 > JANQLN01. The sequence continues at coordinate 39,487 of JANQLN010000090.1, read as the reverse complement.
GTTTTCAGCAATTACCTTAATGCTGAAAAAAAATTGGACAGTGAGTATTACGAAATTTTAAAGCATTCCGGAAGAGGAGCTGTTTTTACTGTTGCCAGGGATCAAATCAATACTGATGTGGTATTTGTAGGACAAAAGTTCAATTTGCTGTATGATTATAATATAAATTCCACCATAGGATTTGCACGTGTCAGGATTACCCACAATAATTTGCTGAAGCAGTATATGAGTATATATAACAATAGCACCCGGGTACATATTATCGACGGGGAAGGAAAGGATATTTTCAGTAATGACAGGTATTTCACCCATGAATTGGAGCAAGCCGGTGAGATTACTGACGGCAGGAAAAAAGGAGTATACTGCTACCCCATATTGAAGACACCCTGGCGGTTGCTGGTTGTATATGACTACAAAGTCATCTATAATGAAACAAACAGGATTTATATCAGCAGCATATACATTCTTTGTGCGGCATTGGTCCTGACGGTCCTTATAACAATATTCATTTCAAAAAAAATTATGCAGCAGGTTAATAAGGTTAACAGGGCATTTGACCAGTTTGAACTTGGTGAATACGATAACCCGATGATAGATGGGTTATCAATAAGTGAGATCGATGAAATAGCGGTAACTTTTTATAGTATGGTTGATAAAATTGAACAATTATTTGACGACGTTTTGATTGCCAATAAAATGAGAAAGAATATGGAAGAGAAGAAAGACAAGGCAGAAATGTTTGCTCTTCAGGCCCAGATATCACCACACTTCATTTTCAATACAATGGAGAATATTGTGTATATGATTCGTAATAACCATAAAAAGGAATCCATAAAGATGTTAAATGACCTGGGTGAACTGTTAAGGTGCGGAATGGGAAGAAAGTCGGCCTTGATCAGTCTGGAAGATGAGCTTAACTACGTAAGGTCATATATTAATATTGTTAAAATCAGGTACGGCTCCAACATTGATTTCAAATTTGATATTCCTCAAAATCTCCTGAAATCGTCAATAATGCAGATGCTCGTTCAGCCCATTGTGGAAAATGCTGTCTATCATGGATTGGACAATGGAAGTATTAAAGGTAAAGTCATAATCAAGTGCTATTCGGACAATAACAAATTAATCATAAAGGTAATGGACAACGGAAAAGGGATTAAAGATTCACATATCGGCAAGATGAGGGAAAACCTGAATAAAAGCAGTTTGTGTGAAAAAATAGGGATTCTCAACGTACAATCCAGGATTAAGCTGTTTTATGGCAATGAATTCAAAGTTTCTATAGAAAGTGAGTTAGGAAAAGGCACAAGTGTGACAATTAGAATACCTTTAATCTTTCAGACCATGGAAAGCAATGATAAAAGTCCATTTTTTTAATAATAAAAGTCCATATATTCATTTTCTGTTTTTAGTATAATTGAATCATGGTTTTAAAATATCCCTATGATATTGGAAGGTGAAAGTTATAATGAAAATATCTTTGATAGGAGGAGGGTCTTATTCATGGATGCCTTCATTAATGAGAGGATTTTTAAGCAACAGCTTTTTCAATAAAAACATTGAATTGTGCCTGATGGATATAGATGAAGAGAATGTTAATGACACATATGATTATTTTAACAAGGTAAAGAAGCTTTACCCGCAAAGCGATATCGGTATCAGTAAGACCATGGACCTTGATATTTCTCTTGACGGCGCTTCTTATGTAGTTGTTTCCATAGCCCATGGGGGTCTGGACGCAGCAATGGAGGACCACAGGATTGCCAGGAGATATGGATTCTATAACCTGAAAGGCACTGAAGTGGGTATTGCCGGTTGTTCAAGGACAATCAGGCATGTTCCCGAGATTGTCAGGATTGCTAAAAGAATGGAAAAGAAATGCCCTGACGCCTGGATGTTAAACGTTACAAATCCACTGACTGCAGTTACAAGAGCTGTCAAGAGATACACATCAATAAAGTGTGCAGGATTTTGCCATGGTGTGAGAAATCATCTTAAATGCCTTTTTCCGCTTTTTGGGGCAGACGGGTGGGATGGAGTAGAATTTAATGTTGCAGGCGTTGACCATTGTTCATGGCATCTTGACATAAAGCACTTTGGAAGGGATGTACTTAAGATGCTCAGGGACAAAGGATGGATTGAAAGAGCAAAACTGGGTAATTCCATAGCCGGTTATGACGATCCTTTTGCAGGAAGGGAAAACCAGAGGATAAGGTTTTTGATATGGGATATTATAGGGTATTTTCCTGCAATAAGCGATGAGCATATATGTGAATTTTTTGGGCAGGTTACAAAGGACAAGGAGACAAGAGAGTATTATAAGGTTTATTATGACAGGATTGTCGAACGGCCTAGGACAAAGTCCAGGGACAGGAAAAAGCTTAAGATGATGCTGGATGGCACCGTGCCGCTTGAAGGCGGAAGGGTATCGGAACAAATTGATGATTTCATTGCGGCTCTTAATGGCGGAGGGACATATGTTGACGTACTTAATTACCCCAATGAGGGCCAAATACCAAACCTGCCGGGGAATATGGTTGTTGAAACAAAATGCACCATTGACTCAACAGGAGTACACCCTCACCAGACAGGAGATCTTCCGCCTATACTGGACAGCATAGTAAGACCGATAGGTATCAGGGAAGAACTGTATATGGAGGCGTCAATGGAAAACAATCCGGATAAGCTGAAAGCTGCCCTTAACACCGATCCCCTGGTTAATGATTTCAGGAATATCAATGAGCTTTGCAGGGAGCTTATGGATTATAACAGGCAGTTTCTAACTTGAATAAATGAGAGGGTAATGAAATGCAGGATAAAACAGCTTTATTCATAGGTGCACATAATGATGATTGTGAGTTTGCAGCGGGAGGCCTTGCCTGCCAGCTTTCCAGGCTTGGATTCAGGGTGGTTTTTGTGAATATCTCATGTAAGAGAAGGCATGATAGCGAAAAGGCAAGGAGAATTTTTGAGGATCCAAAACTGGTGGAGGATTTTGACAGGCAGGATATTTATGCTGCCGAAATCCTTGGAGCTGAAAAAATTATAATCGGTAAAAAGGACAATTCATTCTTTGAAGCAAATTGGAGCAATATAATTCCCGTAAAGTCTGCTGTTGAAAAAATAAACCCTGACATTGCATTTATAATGTTTCCCTATGATAACCATATTGAGCATTATGAGGTTTCCAGGGCCTCAATAAAATGCTTGAGGAGTACATCATGTGAAATACACTCCTATGAAGTTGGCCCGATGCAGACAATGGTATATTTTTATCCTGATTTTTTTGTTGACATCAGTGAAGATATGGACAGGATAAAAAAATCACTTATGGTGTTTGACCAGCCCAGCGCACAGGGTAAACACCTGTGGAATGAAAAAAAAGTGGCTGCAGGATTCAGGGGGCATATGGCCGGTGCAGGGTTCATATATGCTGAAGCATATAAGATAATCAGGTTTCCGGAGAAATATAATGAGCTTCTTCTGCCCCAATTGCTAAAGCACAAATATAAATGGTCGGGGTACGGGCAATACCCCTGGGGCATGCAGTATTACAACAGGGGTGGAATTTAAAGACTTGCCTGTTCTTTGAGTTCCTTATCCGTCCGAATGCTTAATTTGTTGTTTTATATTTTACCAATTCCAAAAATCCATTTCAACTACTGTCATGGTTCTGATGTCAAGATTTTCTGTCAGCCTCAAAAGCTCGTCCGACGGTCCGGTAATCCGCACACCGTAAATTTTAATTCCGTTTTCAATAACATATGCTGCCTTATCTTCCACGGAATTATTTATACCGTTATTTTTCAACAAGTCGGGATAAGGAGCCAGTATATCCTTGTTTTCATCAAGCCAGCTCATTTCTTCGATTATCAAGCTTTCATATTTGTCAATATCATCTTCAATTGAAGCATAATCCATATCCCCGGGTCTGGAAAGCTTGCCTGGTATTCCCCACTGCAATACCTGATTTGCCCCAAGCATATTTTTGGGCTTGAAATCCTCTACTCCTGCTTCAACTGCCATCCAGCAAATCTTTATATCGTACTTTTCCAATAATACGGAAACATCACTTAAATTAATGATTCCATTCAATGAATAATCAACCAGAGCCACGGTTGTATCTGCATTTTTCTCTAAAATTGATTTTTGAACTTCAGGATTATTGTTTCTGCCCAAATAACCTTCCATGCCTGTTTGAGGATGTATGAACTGTGCTCCAAAATCAAGAGGTACAGTTACTTTACCTGTAAGAACTGACAGATTGGCAACAATATCTTTCTGCTCCTCACCGTATCCCTTACCAATTTGAAGCCTTGTTGCAGATAATAACGGTATTGACATTGATGACCTGTCTGTATTCCTGTTTCCCCACATGATAACTTTAGCGGGTTGTGAAAACTGGATTATATCCATAAGTGCGCGGGATGCCTTACCTATCTTTATAAACTGCACTCCGCCAAGAACATATGGAATCATGTATACAAGGAGAGCCAATGCTATTGTAACCGCTGTTATTTTTCTTATTATATTCATATTGAACTTTCTTTTTGTATTTTTAAGGATCCTTTTAATATCCCCATCCTCATTTAAAATTGGAGCTGTTATTTCACTGGTTATATCATCAGCCTCCTTTTTGCAGCTTTTACAATTTTCAATATGCTCTGCTATCTCAGCTGCTTTATTTTTGTCAAGCGTTCCAGCCAGGTACTCCGGCAGCAAACTTTTTACATTATCACACTTCATAATTATTATCCCTCCTGTATGATTCCCTTAATTTCTGCCTGGCCCTGAACAATAAAACCTTCACATTATCAACACTTATGCCAAGCACAGCCGCTATTTCACCATAAGCCAGACCATTAAACTCCCTGAGCACCAAAACAGATTTATATTTATCAGGTAATCTTGACATGCATTTGTCAAGCTGCCTGATATTCTCACAATGCTTCAAATAATCCTCAGGATTTGATTCTCTCGTCTCGTCTGCAATCTCTGGAATTTCACCATTATCAATCCTTCCTCTTTTTCTCAGCCGGTCAATTGCTATATTCCTTGCAACCTTGTAAAACCAAGCCCTGACAGGAACATTATCATTCACTATGCAATGCTCGGCAGCTTTCAGGAATGTTTCTGATACAATATCCTCGGCTGATTGAATTTCGCCTGTAAAGCTAAGTGCATATTTTTTAAGCGGATTCACAAGTTCTCTGTAAAGCTTTTCCAAGGCAATCACCAAGCATCACCTGCCTTCTTTATATAAACGATCGGGAATAGGAAATGTTACAAAATATAATAAGAAATTTGTTACATACTCCCTGATGTCTTTATGTCCTGAATTTGCCTGATTTGTTATAAGTATGCTAAAGAGGCAAGAGAGCAGACAGGATGCTGCACCTTGCCGGATTCCTTGCATTAAGATAGGCAATGTATTTGCTATTTATATATACGCTGCTATAATATTTTCTACTTTATTTATTTCACTGCTGCCCCTAAGGGAAGCCAGGAGAGCTCTAAGCTTTCCTTCCAGATCAAGGTCTGTAATAAATGCAATTTCATTATTTGCCTTAAGTTCGATATATTCAACTTTACCCATAACTTTATTTATTTTTTGTTTCGCAGCTTCCCTGTTACGGGCAGAAAACCTTGCAAACAAGCGGATGCTTTCGTTTGCAATATCAACAAGATTGCTCTTTTCCGGCCTGACCCAGACATTATCCACAACACTGTACCTGTCATGTACAATGTCAATTACATCTGCTATAACAGCGCTGGCCGTTGGTAATTTTCCGGCGCCCTGCCCGTAAAACATAGCATCGCCAATGGCATCCCCGTTCACTAAAACAGCATTGAATACATCATCAACACCTGCCAGGGGATGCGTTTTTTTGATAATCCCGGGAGCAACCCTGCAGTATATTTTTCCATTCTCATACCTGCTTAGAGCTAAAAGCTTGATTGTTGAGTTGATGGCTTCCGCAAACTCCATATCATTCATTGTAATTTTGCTTATTCCTTCGGTTTTTATTACGGAAGCATCAACGAATTCGTTATATGCTATGGATGACAGTATGGCTATTTTTCTACATGCATCATGCCCTTCAATATCGGCCGTAGGGTCTGCTTCTGCGTATCCTTTTTGCCGGGCATCTTTTAAGGCATCTTCAAAGCTTTCCCCATTTACTTTCATCCGGGTAAGGATATAATTGGTAGTACCGTTGAGGATACCTGTTATACTGTTTATCCTGTTGGCAGACAAACACCGGCTTAAAGGCCTTATTATTGGTATACCACCGCCAACGCTGGCTTCGAACATATAGTTCACCCTGTTTTTTTTAGCCAGCTTTAAAAGCTCGGGTCCATGGGCGGCAACCAGTTCCTTATTGGAAGAAACCACGTGTTTTCCACACATAAAAGCGTTTTTTGTAAACTCGTATGCTGCTCTTGTTCCTCCTATTGTTTCTACAACCAGGCTGATTGTCTTATCCTTGAAAATATGGTCGGGGTTATCCGTAATCAGTTCCTTATGGGGAGCGTCCGGAAAGTTTTTAATATCAAGTATTCTTTTTACCTGTATGTTCTGGCCGGCCCTTGCGGCTATATTATTTTTGTTTTTTTCAATTATCTCGGCTACGCCCGAACCTACTACTCCATAGCCCAGTATTGCGATATTTATCATTTGACCATCCTCCAGCTATTTTCGAAGATTTACTTTTCCCTAGCAAGTATTTCCTGTCTCCTTACTCCCTCAATGTTGGATATTTCATCCATCATGTCTTTTATACCGCTGTCCATATTCTGCGTATCTATGGAAATGGAGACGTCGGCAAGCCCGTTTATTGGTATATTCTGATTTATTGTCAGTATATTTGCTTTTGCTTCTGCTATCCTGTCTATAATTCTTGACAGTATGCCGGAAAAATCCTCAAGCACAAAAAACAGTGTAATTGTCCTACCACGTGAGGTTTCATAAAATGGAAAAACATAGTCTTTGTACTTGTAAAAAGCACTTCTGCTTACTCCCACTTTTTTAACCGCTTCGTTTACAGCCAGATTCACGTCGCTGCTAAGCAAATGCTTAACTTCCATAACCTTTGTAAATACTTCAGGCAGTACCGATACATCAACAAGATAGTACATAGCTTTTTGATCCATCACTTGTCCTCCTATCAAATACATGTGTTTTTACTATGTAATACTACCATAAAAAAAGAATAGCTGCAATACCTTTTGGTCAATTTATTTTGACTATTTGATGCAATCATGTTAGTATAATTACATGCTATTTTTAAGAAGGAAGGGATTGTTTTAGTGTCGGTATTGTTTGTAGTGAAGGTTTGCAACCGAATATAGTTGTATGAGGCACATTTTTTATGTGGAATTATTTATCCTGCTTTTAGTACCAAGGCGAAAGCTTTTATTTTTAATGCTGAAGCCCGGTATTTAAAGTCAGTTTGCATTGAAGCATTAGTTGTGCCTTTCCGATGACAATACCTTAAGACTGCTTCTTAAAAACTATGTTGGAATAATAACAAATATATGTTGTGAGATAAATATGAAGTGCAGCGGGTATGATAGCTGTGCTTTTTATATGCAACTTCCTTATGGTTTTCCAAAATTTATGCCCGCAGGGAGCATTCACACTTAAGGTGGTATGTCTTTGGCGGGTATTTTTTATGGAGGGATTGGGATATGAAACAAAAAACATTTAAAGCGCTTGAATTTGATAAGATACTGGATATGCTGTCTGAATATGCCTTGTCGGACAGGGCAAAGGAAAAAATAAAAAGGCTTGAGCCCTATATGGAAAAATCAGAAGTAGAAAGGTGTACCCATGAAACAACCCAGGCAAAAAAGATCATTGTTTTTTCGGGTACGCCGCCTCTTGCTTCAATGGCGGAGCTTGAAAAAGTTCTGGCTTTGCTTGGCAAAGATGCAATGCTGCTGCCGGAACAGCTTAATTGTGTGAGCCTGTTTATAACTGCCTGCAATAGGATGAAAATATATTTGAAAAAGGCTGAAAGCACATACACCCATGTTGCTTTGTATGGGAATTCCATAAATGACCTGTCGGAGTTGAAAGATGAAATCGAACGCTCTATTAAAGGTAATATGGTTGATGAAAAAGCATCTGCCGCCCTTGCAAATATTCGCAAGAAGATTGTACGTACAAGTGACCGGGTAAAAGCAAAGCTTGATTCAATTTTAAGAAATAACGGCAAATATTTTAGTGAAAGTTTGATTGTAAACCGCAACGGCCATTTTGCTTTACCCGTAAAGAGGGAGTATAAGAATTGTATAAATGGGACAATAGTAGATACATCAAGGAGTGGGGGCACGTATTTTATTGAACCGTCCGCTGTCAAAAAAATGCAGGAGGAGCTTTCAATATTACACATTGATGAAGAAAATGAGGTTAGAAAAATACTATATACCCTTACTGCCCTTGTGGAAGATTACCTGCCCCTTGTTAGAGTTAATATTGAAGCTATGGAAACACTAGACTTTCTATTTGCAAAAGCCAGGCTGAGCATATCCATGAATGCGGTCCCTGCAAGGCTGACAACCGGCAAAGGAATTTTTATAAAATCCGGCAGGCATCCGCTTATCAAAGCAGATGAAGTTGTTCCGGTTGATTTTCATATTGGAACAGGAATAACGAATGGAGGCCCGGCAAGGGGAATCATTATTACAGGACCCAATACGGGCGGCAAGACTGTTGCATTAAAAACGGTGGGACTGTTTTCAATTATGGCGCAGAGCGGACTGCATGTGCCTGCCGAAGAGGCCCTCTTCTGCATGCATAACATGGTTTTATGCGATATTGGAGACGGGCAGAGCATAACAGAAAATCTGTCTACATTTTCGTCACATATGGCGAATATTATACAAATTTTGAATATTTCCAATGGACAGTCCCTTGTATTGCTGGACGAGCTGGGTTCAGGCACAGACCCTGTCGAAGGTATGGGGATTGCAACTGCAATACTTGAGGAGATGTTAAAAAAGGATTGCCTTTTTGTTGCAACAACACATTATCCTGAAATAAAGGAATTTGCCAGGCGGTCGGACGGATTGATAAATGCCAGGATGGCTTTTGACAGGCAAAATCTTGTCCCATTGTACAAACTTGAAATCGGAGAAGCCGGTCAGAGCTGCGCCCTTTATATTGCAAAGCGTTTAGGATTACCTCAAAAAATGATAGACAGGGCATATACGGTAGCTTATAGTGGGAATGGGGACGGGGAAAACCTGCCGGCTGCACATTACAATGCATCAGATTTCAATAAAATTCCTCATATTCAAAAGGAAGAAAAGACAAAAGATATATGTATACAGGAAAAGAAGATGAAGAATTTTAAGATGAGCCCCAAGGTTGATAAGTTCAGCATTGGAGACAGTGTTATTGTATATCCGCAAAAACTTACGGGTATAGTTTGCAAAAAAGCCAATGGTAAAGGTGAATTTGGTGTACAGATCAAGGGTAAAGAGGTGCTTGTAAACCATAAAAGGATAAAGCTTCGTATTCCTGCAAGTGAGCTTTACCCTGAAAATTATGATTTTTCCATTGTTTTTGATTCGGTGCAAAACCGCAAAGCAAGACGTGAAATGGAAAAAAGGCATAATCCTGATTTGAGTATAGAAATTGGAGAAAAATATGATGTGGACGGATAATAATAAAAAGTTGTATATAATCCCATGCTTTTGACACCAATACTTTTGGGATATTTGAAAAAAAAAAGACTATTGAAAAATGCAGTACAAAAATTTTCATGCTTTTAGCTTTGCTTTTTAGTATATTCTGTTGAAAACTGTTTTTACATGTGTTATACTATAGGGTATAACACATGTATTTGAAAGGAATGGAACAGAGTTAATGAAAATGAAAATATATAACAAAGGTCAGGTAGTTATACCTGCCAGCATACGAAAAAAATATAATCTAAATATTGGAGACTATGTTGATGTTGTAGTTGAGGATGATAATATAAGATTAATTCCCACAAAAAAGTCAAAGGTAACTGATGAACTTTTCGGAATTTTGAATGAGAAAGAGTTTGACTGCCCTCAAATATCTGAAAATGAAATAACAAAAGTTACTGAAGAGGAATTTGTTAATGGATGGAAACAAGATGAATCTAATTGATACAAATGTTATAATACGTTTTTTAACTGCTGATAAAACTTCAAAATTTGAAGGAGTGTATAAACTATTTTCAAGACTGGAAGATGGATTGGAAAAAGTAGAAATCAAACCACTTGTTTTTTTTCAATGCATATTTGTATTAAAAAGCTTTTATAAACTGGACAGGGAAAAAATATATTACTTATTGGATGCAATAGTTAATTTGCAGGGGGTATATATGGAAAAAAAGCAAATATACTTAAGAACATTGGAAATATTTAATAATAGCAATATTGAAATCATGGACAGCTACCTGATAGCTTGTATTGAGGAAAAACCAGAGACTTCGCTTTACAGCTTTGATAAGGATTTTGACAAATTCAATGTAAAGAGAATTGAGCCATAGTATAAGATATAAGGCATGGAACAAGTCAAACACCTGGCTCATAAAGAGGGTTTTGTGCCACTTTTTGTGAAATTCATACTCACTTTTGAGGCTGTCGGAGAATGTGTTCAAAATAAAAACTCTATCTATCTTTTATTTTCTCAGTTTTTCTTGTTCATTCTTTTTAGTATTATGAAAAAAATAGTAAACAGTTACGAGTAAATTTGCCTGTGTGTTAAAAGAACCGTCCGAGTCAAAAAAAAGACTTTCTATTTGCAGAAGCCAGGGCCTGAGCATATCTGTGAATGGGGTCCCTGCAAGGCTGGCAGCCGGCAAAGCAAGACGTATAATGGAAAAAAGGCATAATCCTGATTTGAGTATGGAAATTGGAGAAAAAGATGGTGTGAAAGGGGAAAAGGGGATGGCAGATATTAAAATTGACAGGGTCATACGGACAAAAAGAAAATCTATTGCCTTGATTTTGACTGACGAAGGTAAACTGATTGTACGCTCACCTGTTAATACCTCAAATAAATATATCGAAAAAGTCGTTAATGAAAAAAGAAACTGGATTATAAAAAAGCAGGAAATGATAAAAAGGCGCAGCAATAGCTATGAACCCAAAAAGTATGTCAATGGAGAAAAATTTTTAATCCTGGGAGAAAGCTATGGCTTGAAAATTGTTTCCGCTCCTGTAAAAGATATAACGATTGACGGCAAACAGATTCTGCTTCCTGAAGGTTATTTGAGTAAAGCAGATAAAAATATGCTTGCCTGGTATAAAAAACAGGCAAAAGAGTTTATCTGCAGGAGGGTAAAGAGATTTTCAGGATTGCTTGGCATAAAGTACAATACCGTAAAAATATCAAATGCAAAAAAAAGGTGGGGCTCGTGCAGCTCAAAAGGGAATTTGAATTTTTCCTGGAGGTTATATATGGCTCCTGCTGCCGTAATTGATTATGTAGTAGTACATGAGCTTATTCATGTGGAGATTCCTAACCATTCAAAACAATACTGGAGCAGGGTAAGGGCATTAATGCCGGATTATGAAAAGCATAGACACTGGCTGTATGAAAATCAAAAAAAAATGAGTATTGAATAGCTTATGAAAACAGGGTATAAAAGCTCCAAAGAAATACACGTTTCATTTCTGTGAAAACTCAAAAAAGAAAATACTTGAAATTAAATGAAATTAATGTATAATTAATTGTAAAAAGATGAATAAAAGGTGCATATGATGAAAAAGGGATCTGTAATACGGTTTAATTCAATCCCTGTGAAAACAGATGAGTGTAATATTAAGGCAAGACTGGGGCACAGGAAGGGTTTTACGGAATTTGACACAGATGAACAAGGATTTTTAGACAATGTAATAGCAACTGCTAAAATGCTATGTACCTTAAAGGGTGCTTTGATAAGGCTTGATATAATTGAAAAAGGTAATAGCTTTATAAAAGCGGAAGGCGGTTATACATTTCGGAGTGCTGATTTGGCCCTGTTTCTTGAAAAAAGTGATGAAATTCTTTTAATTGCGGCAACCGCAGGGAAAAGTATAACAGATAGAATTTCCAAGGAAATCAGGAATGGAGACGGAGCTCTGGCAGCTTCTTTAGATGCTGCTGCATCCCAGATAGCAGACGACGCCCTTGATTGGATTATGGAATACGTTAATATCCGCCTTAAAAAAGAGGATGGAATATTAACCAGGCGGCGCTACAGCCCGGGATACGGGGACCTTGACTTGTCAAACCAGAAGCTGGTATATGAAATAATGGGGCTTGAAAAGCTTGGAATTGAAATAACGGATGCATATATATTGATACCGGAAAAATCAGTAATTGCAATAACAGGTATAGAAAGGACAGTAAATAATGGATAGACATACCTTCAAAAGCTTGATAAATGAAAGGATAATAATCCTGGACGGGGCAACAGGCACGCAGATGCAAAAATGCGGCATGCCGCCAGGTGTATGCCCTGAGAGCTGGGCCGCAGACAATCCTTCGTTATTAACCCAAATCCAGGGTGAATACATTAAGGCAGGCTCGGACATAATCTATACCTTTACTTTAGGCGGAAACAGGGTAAAGCTGGATGAGTACGGATTGGGTGAAAGAACGGTTGAGCTGAACAAAAAGCTTGCCGGAATATCAAAAGAAGCGGCAGGAGATACAAAATTTGTTGCAGGAAACATATCAACCACCGGAATGTTTGTTGAGCCTTTTGGAGATTTGCCTTTTGAAGATGCGGTAAATGTTTTCAAGGAGCAGGTGAGGGGTCTTTTGCAGGGAGGGGTAGACCTTTTTGTGATAGAGACAATGATAGACATACAGGAAGCAAGGGCGGCGCTTCTTGCTGTAAAAGAGAGCTGCTCCCTTCCTGTTTGCGTAAGTATGACCTTCAATGAAGACGGGAAAACACTAATGGGAACAAGTGCCGTAACTGCGGCTGTTACCCTTCAGGCTATGGGAGCAGATGCGGTAGGGTGCAATTGTTCTACGGGACCTAAGGAAATGCTTAAAATTGCCGGTGAAATGAAAGCATATGCAAGGGTACCTGTCATGGTAAAGCCAAATGCAGGATTTCCCTCTCTTTGCAACGGAAACACAGTATTTGGGATGGATTCGGATGAGTTTTCAGGTTATGTAGGTCCATTTGCCGACCTTGGAGTGAATATGATAGGAGGTTGTTGTGGAACAACACCTGGATATATAAAAGGAATAGCAAGAGAACTTGACGGCAGAAAGCCGGCAGAGCTTAAGCCCCGGATAACCGGAGCACTGACTTCCGCCAGGCAGACTGTGTTTGTAGACCTTGACAATCCATTGACCATTATTGGCGAACGTATAAATCCTACGGGTAAAAGAAAGCTCCAGGATGACCTGGGGAAAGGAAGTTTGGCAGTTGTACGCAAGTATGCCTTTGAACAGGTGGAAAATGGTGCCAAAATACTTGATGTCAATGTTGGAATGTCTTCCATAGATGAAGCAAAAACCATGGTAAAGGTGGTAAAAATGCTTGCTGCAGAGGTTGATGTTCCGCTTTGTATTGACTCTTCAAACCCTGGGGTGATTGAAAAAGCTTTGAGGATTTATCCGGGGCGCGCACTCGTAAACTCCATATCAGGAGAAAGGGAAAAGCTTGAAAAGCTGCTGCCTGTTGCTGCCAAGTATGGAGCCATGTTCATACTTTTGCCTCTTGATGACGGCGGAGTACCGCAAAAAGCAAAACAAAGGCTTGAGATTATTAAAAGGATAACTGAAATGGCTGGAAAACATGGGTATGGGAAAGAGGATATCATAGCGGACGGTCTTGTTATGACAGTATCGTCAAGACAGGGGGCAGCCAGGGAAACCCTTGATGTAATTGAATGGTGCGGCAGGGAATTTAATATGGCCACCGTTATTGGACTTTCCAATGTTTCATTCGGTTTGCCCGAAAGAAAATGGATTAATTCGGCATTTTTAGCAATGGCAATTGACAGGGGACTGACAATGGCTATAGCCAATCCCTCCTCAGAAATGCTTATGAGCGTTAAGCTTGCTTCTGATGTGCTTACAGGCAGGGATGAGGGCAGTGAACAATATATCGGCTCATTTGTATCAAATGATAAAACCGGATCCAATGAGGGATTGGAGGAAAAATCATCTGAGGAACATGTAAAGGATGCTGTTTTGAAAGGAAATTCAGATGAAATTTTATCCTATATAAAAAAGGTATTGAAAGAGGGTATTGATGCAAAAAATATAGTAGATAAATGTTTGATTCCTGCAATTACTTTGGTCGGTGAGTATTATGAAAAAAAGAAATATTATCTTCCCCAGTTAATAAGAAGTGCCCGGGCAATGAAGCTGGGTTTTGAGTTTCTTGAGCCAATATTACAGAATGAAAGCAGTGAAACAGATGAAAAAAAGAAGGTTGTTATTGCAACTGTCAAAGGTGATATACATGATATAGGGAAAAATATAGTGGCATTGATGCTTAAGAATTATGGTTTTGATGTTTATGACCTGGGGAAGGATGTCCCCGCTGAAAAAATAGTTGAAGAAGCAGAAAAAACAGGTGCCGGGATTGTAGGGCTTTCCGCTTTAATGACAACCACTATGGTAGAAATGTCAAATGTAATCAAAATGGTCAGGGATAGGGGGCTTAACTGCAGGATAATGGTAGGCGGAGCGGTTGTAAACAAAGTTTTTGCCGATGAGATTGGAGCAGATGCATATGCCCCTGACGCGTATGAGGCGGTAAAAAAAGCCAGGGAGCTGTTCCAATATAATAGCAAAGCATGATAAAAAATTGGAGGAGCCGTTATATTGCATAGAATTGAAAATGTTCCATATAGTATTATTTTATAACATGGTAATGATAAATGCAGGCATGTATGATTAAAATCAATTTTAACCTGGAGGAACTTGAATGAGTGTTGAACAAAAGCTTATTAGGGTTGATGCTGCAATGGGCAGGCAGAAAGCCGACCTGGTTATTAAAAATGCAAAAATAATCAATGTTTTTACAAAAGAGGTTGTTAAGGGCGACATAGCCGTATGTAATGATTTAATTGTTGGAATAGGCAATTATTCGGGAAAAGAAGAAATTGATGCAACGGGTAAATATGTTTGTCCGGGGCTTATAGATAGCCATGTACATATTGAGTCAACAATGGTTACTCCTGTAGAATTTGCAAAAGCCATACTTCCCTATGGCACTACAACCATTGTTGCAGACCCCCATGAAATAGCAAATGTTTGCGGCATTAATGGTATTCACTTTATGTTAAACCAAACGAAAAACTTGCCCCTTAATGTTTACTTTATGGTACCCTCTTGTGTTCCTGCCACTTCATTTGAAAATAACGGGGCGGATATTAGTGCCGAAGTTATGGAGCCCCTTAGGTCCATAGATAGAATCTTGGGACTGGGAGAAGTTATGGACTATCCAAAAGTATTGGATGCAAGCATAAATATGCTAAAGAAAATCGATTTGTTTGATCATACAATTATAGACGGGCATTCACCATTTTTGACGGGACATGAATTAAATGCTTACCGTGCGGCCGGTATTATCACTGATCATGAGTGCTCAACTATTGATGAGGTAGTTGAACGCTTGCGATTAGGCATGTATGTTCAAATCCGGGAGGGGTCGGCGGCTAAAAACCTGGAAACAATTATAAAAGGGCTGCTGCAAAAGGGGATTCAATTTGATAGATGTGTATTTTGTACGGATGACAAACATCTGGAAGACATAAAAAAAGACGGCCATATCAGCTATAACGTTAAAAAAGCGGTGGCGTGCGGTGTAGATCCGATAGAAGCCATATGTATGGCTACCATCAATGCAGCACAGTGCTACAGGCTAAAAAGGCTGGGTGCCATAGCCCCCGGATATTCGGCTGATTTAATCATACTGGATGACATGGAAAGCTTTCGGATAGATAAGGTGCTCTACCGCGGAAATATTGTTGTCCGCTGCAATGATACCATACCTGTCTCTTCTGTAATAGAGGACAAAAATGTTTTCAATACGGTAAGGATATCCTCAATTACAAGTGATGATCTGGCAATTTCTTTGGATGATAATGCAGCAACAATTATCAGGGTTTTACCGAATGAATTAATAACAAAAAAGGAAACAGCAGAAGTGGATGTAAAAAACGGTTATTTCATTCCCAATGGAAAGTATTCCAAACTCGCGGTTATCGAAAGGCACAAAGCCATGAACAATGTAGGACTGGGTATTGTAAGCGATTTTGGTATAAAAAATGGTGCAATTGCCGGCACAGTAGCCCATGATTCACACAACCTGATAGTAATTGGAGATAATGATGATGATATGCTGCTGGCAATTGAAGAAATCAAAAGGGTAAACGGTGGTTATACAATTACAAGCAGCGGCAGGGTGGTAGATACGTTGGAGCTTCCTATTGCCGGCTTGATGAGTGACCAATCCGTTGAATATGTAGAAGCAAAATTGAAAATAATGATTAAAAAGGCTTTGAAATTAGGTATTAATGATAAAATAGATCCTTTTATAACTTTATCTTTCCTGGCATTACCCGTTATTCCTGAAATCAGGGTAACAGATATGGGGTTATTTGATGTAACTGCATATAAATTCATTGGGTATCAGGATACTGAGTAATCAATAAATTATTACAAAGCATAATAAAAAATTGCATGAGCCGTTATACTATTCATTTTATAATAGGGTAGGTACAAATGCTTTATGTAATGTCTTTAGTTCTTGCAATATGGCTTTTGAAGTTATGACGTTACATATATAAGCGAAAACCCTTATAAGGCTGAAAATGGAGGAATAGTATAATGAAACCGAAACAATATGTAATGGATGCACTGTATAATAAGACCGTTGACAGGATACCCTGGGTCCCGTTTGTAGGATGCCATGCCGCAAAGCTTATTGATGTTACGGCAAGTGAATATTTTAAAAGCAGTGCCAATATAGTCGAAGGCGTGAAAAAGGCTTATGAAATATATAATCCCGATGGGCTGCCTGTCCTTTTTGATTTACAGGTCGAAGCTGAGGCAATGGGATGCAGGCTTAAATATGCCGAAACCAATCCGCCGTCCGTTGAAACACATCCCCTTGAGCAGGGAAAAGATATAGAGGACTTAAAAATACCGGGTGAAGCTGACGGAAGGTTTCCAATAGTGCTTGATGCAGCAAGAAAAATCTGCAGCGGGCTTGGAAACGAAATAGCGCTTTACGGTCTTATCACCGGGCCTTTCACCCTTGCACTTCACCTTATGGGAACGGATATATTCTATGAAATGATCGATAATCCCGGCAGGGTAAAAAAGCTTATGGGTTTTTGCAAGGATGTTTGTATAAATACTTCCCGGATGTATATTGAAGCAGGTGTAGATGTAGTTGCCCTGGTTGACCCTATGACTTCGCAAATATCACCTGATAATTTTGCCGAATTCGTATCTCCGTATGCTTCGGAGGTTTTTGACAGTATTAAATCAAAAGACAGGGGCTGTTCGTTTTTTGTTTGCGGCAATGCTAAAAACAATATTGAACAAATGTGTAAATGCGGGCCTGATAATATTTCAATAGATGAAAATATTCCTCTTGAATATGTGGTGGAAACAGCGTCAAAATATGGGATTTCTGTTGGAGGAAATATAAAGCTTACGGTTACAATGCTTTTTGGAACACCTATGGATAATATAAATGACGCTAAAAACTGCATGTCTATCGGCGGAAATAAGGGATATATTCTATCACCGGGTTGTGATATGCCATTCTCAACACCCGTTGAAAATGTAAAGGCCATTTCAAGCCTTGTCCACGGTGAAGTGAGTGAATTTTTGGAAAGTGCAAATGTGCTGGAGGGCGTTGAATATGATTTGCCTGATTATGTCAACGAAAAGCAGGTCATAATAGATATTATTACAATAGATTCTGAGTCCTGTGCTCCGTGCCAGTATATGGTAAAAGCTGTGAAGATTGCATCGGAAGGTTTTGGAGATAAAGTAACCTATAGGGAACATAAAATAAAAGATAAAGAGTCGGTGGTAGCAATGCTCAAGCTGGGTGTTACAAATATTCCTACAATAGTTATTGACGGACAAATTAAACATATAAGCATAATACCTGATGTTGAAACCCTGAGGGGTGAAATAAAGGAAGCCCTTGACAAAAAGTATGGGGGATAAGGTAACCTTAAAAATGGTAACTCTCAAGGAGCCCTGCACCGCATGTGTTATTTTGGACGGACTCCTTAAGGAGATGCTTGAAAAGCTCCGGAAGGAAAAAGGAAATATAGAGGTTGAAATAGTTGAGCTGGAACATATCAGGGATGTTTATGGTATAGAGGGAGTGGAAGTCGAAAAATTCCCTCTCCTGCTTATCAACGGCGAACAGGTTACTGCAGGTACCCTGCCTTCTCAAAGGAGGCTGATGGAAATTATTAATTTGTATTGAAAAAAGTTTAGTGTTATAATTATAAAAAATTAAATAAGGAATTTATCAGGTATCCCAGCACCTCATTGTTTTGCTTGACGGGATTAAAGGGAAAGCGGTTAAAATCCGCTGCAGCCCCCGCTACTGTGAGTGGGAATGAATAGGTGAAGATGCCACTACCGGATATATGCTTGGCTTTTGCTGTGAAGCTGTCCGGCGGGAAGGCGCCTAATTCAAATGAACACGAGCCAGGAGACCTGCCTGATATATATTTACTTTATAGATTCTTCGGAGGGAGGGGTTGAAAGGTATATTTTAGTAAATTTGTACCCGGTCCCAGGATTGGGTTTTTTTAATGCCCGGAAGGAGGAGGTTGTTTATGGAGGGTTTGGTGCATGTATATACAGGTGATGGAAAGGGTAAAACTACTGCGGCTGTAGGGCTTGGAGTGCGTGCATATGGCAGGGGGATGAAGGTTTTGTTAATTCAGTTCCTGAAAGGGATGGAAACAGGAGAGCTAAGGGCCGTAAAGGCATTTGGATCCGGTTTTGAAATTGCAAGAAGCAAGGAAATAGTAAAATTTACCTGGCAGATGGACGAGCACGAAAGGAAAGAAACAGAAAAAATGCAGGTAAAATTATTTGAAAAAGCACAAATTGCTGCTGCCGGCGGTGAAAAAAACCTGATAATACTGGATGAAATCATGGCAGCTATAAAAGCCGGTATGATAAGGAAGGAAGATGTTTTGAAGTTTGTTGAGAATAAACCGGCTAATGTAGAATTAGTCCTGACAGGAAGGCAGGCTCCAAAGGAGCTTATAGAGCTTGCTGATTATGTTTCGGAGATAAAGGCCGTAAAGCACCCTATGGAAAAGGGTATAAAAGCCAGAAAAGGAATAGAAAATTAATTTAATTTTGGGGGTATATGGTGTGAAAAAACTACTTGGTATTTTATTAATCGTTTTTATTATTGGTGCGATGTTTACAGGGTGCCTTAAAAAAGAAGGCAATAGTCAAGGCGCCAAAGTAAACAGCAGCAGTGAAGAAACTACAAAAAATGAAACAGTAAAAGAGGAACCCGAGAGTGAAAAAGGGACTGTTGAAACACAGGAAAAATCTGCCTATCCCATGACGGTTAAAGACGGGAAGGGTAATGAAATAGTTTTGGAAAATAAGCCTGTAAATATTATTTCCCTTTCCCTTGGAACAGATGAAATACTTGTGTCCATTGTTGAAAAGGAAAGGTTAAAAGCAATTTCAAGCATTTCACAGGACCATGGAATTTCCAATATTGCTGACAAGGCAGCAGATTTTGAAAAAATTGGTACCAATTCGGAAAAGATAGTAGCGGCAGGTCCTGACCTGGTATTTGCTGCGGACTTCACCGATGCGGAATTTATAAAACAGCTCAGGAATGCCGGAATACAGGTATATACCGCTAAAACTCCGAACAGTGTGGAAGAAGTAAAAAATACCGTTATGGAGCTTGCGGTTATGCTTGATGCAAAGGAAAAGGGAGAAGAGCTTGTAGGCTGGATGGATGCAAAGCTCAATGAAGTTGCCGGTAAGGTTGCTTCAATTTCCGAGGATGACAGGAAAACCATACTGAGCCTTGATTCATTTTTTAGTACTTATGGAATCGGGACTTCATTTGATTCCGTCGCACGGCATGCCGGGTTAAAAAACCTTGCGGCCAGCGAGGGAATAAAAGGTTGGCAGCCGATAAACAAGGAAAAGGTTGTGGAGCTAAATCCTGAAGTGGTAATTCTTCCTTCCTGGTCTTTTGAAGGATTTGATGCGGAGCAGTTTTCAAATGATTTTAAAAATGATAAAAGCCTCAAGGATGTTGCTGCCGTAGCAGAAGGAATGGTTATATCCATCCCTGAAAAGGATCTGACATCCGTTTCACAGTATATTGTACAGGGAGTTGAGGGGCTGGCTAAAGCTGCTTATCCTGAGCTGTTCGAATAAGTTTGAAGGGGGGGACGTGCTTTGAGCAAAAATGTCTATACGAAAATAAAAATAGTGCTTCCTGTAATGGCAGCAGCACTGCTTGTATTAATCATAGTTACCACGGCATTTGGTTCCGTTAACGTACCCCTTAGGCAAACCCTGGGAATAATTCTTAAGAACCTGGGGTTTGCCTCTATCCAGATTGACTCAAGATTGGAGAGCATAATATTTTACATTAGGCTTCCCAGGGTTATTGTTGCAGCTATTGTTGGAGCAGCACTTTCCGTATCCGGCACCGTAATGCAGGGAATGTTCAGAAATCCAATGGCCGACCCGGGAATACTGGGCGTATCAAGCGGGGCGGGACTGGGTGCTGTGACTGCTATTGCCCTGGGGATAACTTCAAAAAGCATGTTTTTTCTGCCGCTGTTTGCAGCCGTTGGTGCATTGATTGCATCATTTCTTATTTTTATGCTTTCCGTAAGAAACGGGAAAGTACCTGTTATGAATCTTATATTATCGGGTATTGCAGTGAGTATGTTTCTTTCGGCGGTTACCACAACTATCCTTAAGTTTATAAGCGGGAACCAGGTAAAAAGGTTTATTTTCTGGTCAGTTGGGAGCTTGAATGATAAAACCTGGGAAAGTGTGGAGATTATTATTTTTCCTGTTCTCATATGTACGGTTATGCTTGTATTACTGGCAAAAGAGCTTAATGTTATGCTGCTGGGGGAGGAAGAAGCCCAGTCGGTAGGGCTCAACTCTTCCAGGATGAGAAAAATTATGCTTATACTATCATCGGTGTCAACTGCTGCGGCCGTATCGGTTAGTGGAACAATAAGCTTTGTGGGATTAATTGTGCCCCATATATTAAGACTGATAGTTGGACCCGACCACAGGATATTGCTGCCTGCAAGTGCTATAGGCGGTGCGTTTTTTTTACTTGCATGTGACTTTGTGGGAATTATGATGCCAAGGGAGATAAATGTGGGGATAGTTACTTCCCTGCTGGGGGCACCATATTTTCTGTACCTGCTGAACAAGGCAAGGTCAAATGCAGGCAATTTGCGTTGAACGGTTCCAAATAAGGAGCATACTGAATATTTTACATTAATAACAGCGCAAAATGCTCAAATTCATTTAGAGTTTTTGATTGGAGGCTTTTAATGTTAAAATCAAATAATCCGGTTTTATCTGTAAAAGACCTGGATTACAAGGTTTTGGAAAATCAAATACTAAAGGGTTTAAGCTTTGAGGTACAGGCAGGAGAATTTATCGGATTGATAGGTCCAAACGGTGCGGGCAAAACCACCTTGCTGAAATGCCTCAACGGTATCTATAAAGCAGGAGGGCAGATTGTTCTGGAAAAAGAAAATATACGCGGTCTGTCTGCCAGGGATATTGCAAAAAAAGCTGCATTGATGCATCAAAATATAACTATAAACTTTCCGTTTTCCGCACTTGATATTGTATTGATGGGAAGATATCCCTATCTTGACAGAGTAAGGGGAGAGAGCAAAAGGGACTATGAACTGGCAAGAAAGTATATGGAATATACGGGAACAGATAACCTGGAAAACAGGCCCATTAACAGGATGTCCGGGGGTGAAAGGCAGAGAGTCATGTTTGCCAAAACGCTGGCACAGGAAACGGAACTGATTTTACTGGATGAGCCTACGGCGAGCTTGGATATAGCCTATGAGGAGCAAATATTTAAAATCTCTAAAGAGCTGTGCGGCAAGGGACGCACCGTAATTGCAGCGGTACATGATTTGAAAATTGCATCCCGCTACTGTTCCAGGCTTATACTGATGAAGGAGGGAGAAATAATAGCAGACGGTCCCGTAGATGTTGTATTAAATTCTCAAAACCTCTCAAAGTCATATGGTGTTAATGCCCTGGTTTACAGGAACAGGGTTACGGGGATGCTTGATTTTCATATACATGAGTCGCTACATCCCCAAAAGGAAACCAGGATACACATTATTGGAGGAGGAGGCTCTGCTTCGGGGGTCATACGTTATCTTTTCGAGCTGGGCTACCAATTGAGTGCAGGTGTTTTTGCCTATGGAGACAGTGATTTGAATTGTGCACAAGTTTATGGGATAGGCAGGATAGCTTGTATGCCTTTTAGTGAAATAGACAATAAATCCCATAAGGAGAATATCAGGATGGTAAAAAATGCGGATGCCGTAGTGCTTTGCAATATGCCCTTTGGAAGACAGAATATAAGAAATCTGGAAGCTGCTTCTTTTGCAAAAAAGCTTATCATTATAGAAGATGAAGGAGCCGTGGGAAGGGATTATACAGACGGTGAAGCAACTGAAAAATATAATTCACTAAGAGAAAATTCAATTGTTGTAACTTACGCAAGGCTTCACGAAGTATTATGAGCGGCTGGCTTGCCGCTCATACCACACAACTTACAAATTATTGGAGGGTTTATACATGGATTTGAAAAGTATGCTGGACGGTGTAAAAGGGCTTGACCAAAAGGCTATGGAAGCTGCAACAGATAAACTGAAAGGTTTGATTAAGCCCTTTGGCAGCCTGGGAGTGCTTGAAGAAATTGTTGTGAAATTGGCCGGTATATCAGGAACTGCTTTGGTAAAGGCAGATAATAAAGCCGTGGCGGTTTTGTGTGCCGACAATGGAGTTGCCGACGAGGATGTATCTCAAGCCCCGAAAGCTTTGACGCCAATTATCACAAAAGCTGCTGCGGATGGCTTTGCCGGAATAAACGCCCTCTCGGCTTATGCAGGAGCAAAGGTATTTGTCTACAATTTTGGTGTTGAAGGAGATATAAATTCAAATAGAGTAATTGACAAAAGCATAAGGGCAGGGACATGGAATATTAAAAATGGGCCTGCAATGACAAGAGATGAAGCTTACGATGCCATACTTAAGGGTATTGAAATAATTAAGGAAATGAAGGAAGCGGGAATTCATATTGCAGCCACAGGTGAAATGGGTATTGGAAATACTACGACCAGCAGCGCAATTTCGGCAGTATTGACAGGCTGCAAGGTTGAAGACATGGTAGGCAAAGGCTCCGGTGTTATCGGTGAGCGGCTTGAGAATAAAAGAAGGGTTGTCAAAAAGGCAATTGAAGTTAACAATCCCGACCCTGAAAATCCGGTAGATGTTTTAGCCAAACTGGGCGGATTTGATATTGCCGGTTTGACGGGATGCTTTCTGGGGGCCGCTATATACAGGATGCCGATATTGATAGACGGATTCATATCTTCAATAGCAGCCCTTGCTGCGGTGCGAATCCTTCCCGTATCCAGGGATTTTATGATTACTTCCCATGCTTCCGCGGAGCCGGGCAGCGTAATTATAATGAAGGCGCTGGGATTGGAACCCATGCTCAATATGAAGATGAGGCTTGGTGAAGGCACGGGAGCTGCTTTGGCATTCCTGATAGTGGACGCTTCACTGGCTGCTTATTATAATATGGGAACTTTTGAAGATATTGGCCTGAATACGTCGGTACTTGAGTAAAGGAGATTAGATGGGCAGATTAATTCTGGTTACGGGAGGGGCAAGGAGTGGGAAAAGCTCTTTTGCTGAGAAAAAAGCAATAGAAACCGGGAATAAAATTTTATATGTTGCAACCTCCATACCCTTTGATGATGAAATGAAATTCCGAATAAAAATGCACAGGCTAAGAAGGCCTTCCGGCTGGCTAACCGTTGAAGCATATAAAAATCTGGATAAAGCTATGGAAAGCTTTATTGATGAAGCCGACGGCGTACTTTTAGATTGTGTGACCGTAATGGTTACAAATCTCATGATGGATTCCATCGGCGACTTTGATAATATTAGCCATAAGATTTCTAAAGAAGCCGAAGAGCTTGTTGATATTGAAATCGGCAAACTTTTGGATTTTGTGGAAAGAACGGATAAGACTTTTTTAATTGTTACAAATGAAGTGGGAATGGGGATAGTTCCGGTTTATCCTTCTGCAAGATTATTCAGGGATGTGGCGGGGAGAACGAACCAGAAGCTTGCAAAAGCAGCGGCGGAAGCTTATTTTTGTGTTAGCGGGATACCTGTGAGGATAAAATAATTATTCCTTAATTTTTGTAATCCGGAGGCTTTTATGAAATATTTGAGGCAATTCCTATTAATGGTACAGTTTTTGACAAGGATACCTGTAACGGCAAGGCTTGATGTAGACGAAAAAGACTTTGGCGAAGGCCTGGCTTTTGCACCCTTGGTAGGATTTATAATTGGATTGATCCTTTACGCCATTTATATGGGGGCTTCTTTTTTCCTGCCCCTTCCGGCGGTTTCGGTAGTTATAGTTGTATCTTACATACTGCTGTCGGGAGGACTTCATTTCGACGGGCTGGGAGATACATTTGACGGTGTTTTTTCGGGCAGGCCAAAGCAGCGGGTTATGGAAATCATGAAGGACAGCAGATGCGGCACCAATGCTTTGCTTGCAATCATATGTGTTGTCCTTATGGATATTGCTTTTATTTATACCTTGCTTACTAATGGTGCTCCGGAAATAATTGTCCTATTCCCTGTTACGGGCAGGCTGGCTTGCCTGGTAGGGGCGGGAGCCTTCAATTATGCCCGGGACGACGGTCTTGGCAAATCTTTTGTTAACCACTGCGGTGCAAAGCATATAGCTGCCGGATTAATTACTTTGATGGTTGTCCACTTTATTTTTGGAGGCTTTGGGTATATATTTCTAGGGGCCGCAGGGGCAATTGCAGGTTATTTGCTGAACCTGTTTTTTTCTAAAAAAATCTCAGGCGTTACAGGGGATATACTTGGAGCTTGCTGTGAATTAAATCAAATGTTCTATTTGATGTTTGCAGTTTTTATACTGAAATTTTAAAACATTTTGAAAGCAGGGAATGGGTATGACCACATTATATTTTATAAGGCACGGGGATATAAGCGTTCTGAAAAAAAATATATATTATGGAAGCAGTGATTTTGAATTGAGCGCCGGCGGAATCATACAGGCTGAAAAAATAAGGGATTATTTCCGTGATAAAGCTGTTGACTTCATTTATTCAAGTCCTTTAAAAAGGGCATACGAGACGGCGCAGATAGCATTTAACCGGTGTAGTTCAAAAATAGTCACAAGCAACGGAATAGGGGAGCGGGATTTTGGAATATGGGAAGGCCTGACCTATGGGGAATTGAAGGAAAAATATCCTGAGCAATGCCAAATGTGGGAAAAAGACTGGCAGGATTACTGCATAGAAGGTGGAGAGAGCTATAGCCAGTTTTACGTGAGGGTAAAGAATTTTTTGGACCAGTTAACACTAAAATGCATTGACAAAGCAGCTGCAATTATCAGCCATAGCGGGGTAATATGCGTCTCAATTGCATATCTTCTGGGAATGAGTGCAGGTGATGTTTACAGATTCAAGGTTAATAGAGGAAGCATATCAAGAATAAAAATTGATGAGAACGGCTTTGGATACCTTGATTTATGTAATTTTATTCCATAAATCAAAATTGCCGGTTGCTCAAAATTTTTTTTTGTGGTATTATATTGGAAAATAATTAATTAAAGTGAATAGAATATGTTTGGTAAACAGCGCCGAAGCTTATCCAGAGTTGACTATGGGTAAGTTTTTTTATTATTTTTTTAAAGGTGATTAAAATGGTACCATCAAAATTCCTGTTGTCAGGTGAAGATAAAAAAACATTATCGGGTGTAAAGAATGTATTGACTTCAAACGGTCATATATACCTGGGTTATTCCAGTGAGTCCTCAAACTTACTAAGACATATTAGAAGCCTCAGCCCTGAGCTTGTTATCGTAGAAGCCGGGTCAGGTTTCAGGCAAATCAGGCCGGTGCTTGAAATTATTGATGAGGAGCTGCTTTCTGCCTGTATATTGATTTTGGAAAGCAGAAACGATGAAATAATGGAATATTTGAGCAAAACCCGTATTATGTGCTACCTGGTAAAACCAATATTCGGTGAGGTTGTTCTGCAAATCACAGATTTTACTATGATTAATTTTATAAGGGTTATTGAATATGAAAAAACCATAAGAAAGTTAAATGAAACACTGGAAAGCAGGAAAGTGGTTGAAAAAGCAAAGTGGATTCTCGTTGAGCAGGATAAGATACCGGAATCGGAAGCATATGACATTATCAGAAAGAAAAGCAGGGATAACAGGCTTCCAATGAGAGAAATTGCGGAGGCTATCATAATAACAAGGGGCAATTGAACAATTCAAGAACTAAAATGCAAGAAAAAATTATGAAAATTGCATAAAATTTAAAAAAATTTAAAAACATCAAAAAAATACTTGCATTTATGCAAGATTTGTGGTAAAGTTATTTCATAAATTGGATATTGAACAGGTAATTATTGAATTCCGCGAAGAATTCGTAGCCTGCAGGCTTAGACGCCAAAGCTATATATTATATAGTTTTGGCGTTTTTTATTATCGGAGGACATTGTTGTTTTCTAAAAAAATAGGAGAGGTGAGTGTTGTGAAAAAGCTGGAAATAATTACTAGACCGGAAAAGCTCGAAAATGTCAAGGAAGTAATGAATGACTCGGGTATTTATGGAATGACTGTGAGTATGGTTTCAGGGTGTGGGCTGCAAAAGGGCATAAGGGAAGTTTACAGGGGAACAGAGCTTAATATCAACCTTCTTCCAAAGGTTAAAATTGAAACGGTTGTCAAGGACTCTGTGGTTGACGGGCTCATTGATTCTCTGGTAACGTCTATCAAAACCGGTGAAATCGGTGATGGCAAAATATTTATTTATAATGCCCAGGATGCGGTAAAAATCAGGACCGGTGAAAGAGGCGACAGCGCAATTTAAATTTATTTTTAAAGGAGATGGGTTAAGTGAAGAGAAGGATTATAATTTTATTATTTTTGTTAACAATAATTCTGATACCTGCCGGAGTATTTGCAGAAGATGAGATTGGTGCCCTGGCACAGGCAATAGATACGGTATGGGTTCTTATAGCGGCGTTTTTGGTTTTCTTTATGCAGGCAGGCTTTGCAATGGTTGAATCAGGTTTTACAAGGGCAAAAAATGCCAGTAATATTATAATGAAGAATATGATGGATGTTTCCATCGGTTCATTGGTTTTTTTCATGGTTGGATTTGGAATCATGTTCGGTGATGATGTAGCAGGATTATTTGGGTCCACAGGTTTTTTTGGGAATATTACAGCAGAATCCCTTGGACTGAGTATTCCCATTGAAGCGTTTATTATATTCCAGACCGTATTTGCAGCTACTGCCGCTACTATTGTTTCCGGTGCAATGGCTGAAAGGACAAAGTTTTCGTCCTATGTTATCTACAGCTTTGTAATAAGCATTCTCATATATCCTGTGGTTGGCCACTGGATTTGGGGCGGCGGTTTCTTAAGTGAAATGGGAATGATAGATTTTGCAGGCTCTACAGTCGTACATTCGGTAGGAGGTTGGGCTGCTTTGGTTGGAGCTGCCATACTAGGTCCCAGGATAGGCAAATTCAACAAAAACGGCAAGCCCAATGCAATACCAGGGCATAGCATTACTTTAGGAGCACTTGGTGTATTTATTCTCTGGTTTGGATGGTTCGGATTCAATCCCGGCAGTTCACTTGCAGGTACGGATATGGGTATAGGACTTATTGCTATGACTACCAACCTGGCAGCCGCAGCCGGCGGAATTGTAGTTATGGCCATAACCTGGATAAGGTATAAGAAGCCTGATGTAAGTATGACCCTGAACGGTGTACTTGGAGGCCTGGTTGGAATCACCGCAGGCTGTGCGTCCGTAAGTATGGGCGGTGCGATAGCTATCGGAGCAATAGCAGGTGCAGTAGTGGTTTTAGGCGTTGAGTTTATTGAAAAGGTATTAAAGGTAGATGATCCGGTCGGCGCCGTAACAGTTCATGGCTTGTGCGGAGCTGTAGGAACAATCCTTGTAGGCATATTTGCAGTTGACGGAGGGCTTTTATACGGAGGAGGTTTCAAACAGCTGGGTATCCAGGCAGTTGGCGTGCTGGCAGTTGCGGCATGGACATTGGTAACGGCGGGAATTCTCTTTTCGGTAATCAAGGCTACCGTAGGACTTAGAGTTAAAAATGAAGATGAAATAATGGGTTTGGATATTGGAGAACATGGCACCCAGGCCTATGCAGATTTTCATTTGAAATCAGCAGATAATATATTATGAAAATAAAAACCCTTAATTGCTGTTTTCATAGCAAGCTAATACGGCAACAACCTTCCCTGTTATCCCTCCGGATTATTTACCGGGAGGGATAGCACGGTATTTACAATATGTAAATTCCAGATAAGCCACTGTCAGATAAGCTGACGGTGGCATTTTTTTATTTAAGGCAGGCGATTATCCATTCCTTCTTTTAAAGCTAGGCCGTAGGAAGCCAGGAGTGAAAAAATAGGAATTGAAGGATAGTGGTATCTGCCCGCAGCCTCTACGAAAATATGAGTGGCTATAATTCCCCAAAGTAAAAGAACAGGTAACAGGATTGACGTATTGATCCTGTTTTTAAAAATAAATATACATCCTGCCAGGGATAGGAGTAATATTACATAATAATATATATTACATATCTTAATCAAAAAATTATGGTATTTAGGAAAATACAGTAATGACTCTTTTTGGGGATTTAAATCCCTGTTAATATAAAAAACCGCGTCCGTATCCTGTATCCACATGTATGAATGCTTATGGTATAAAAGCTTTATGTTGTTTATACCGTTTTTCTTTACCCTTGCAATTGCTCTTTCGGTAAATATATCCTGGATATCCTGTGCACTATAGGATTTTTCCCGTATGAGATATTCTAAATCCATTGAATCATTTTTACACCAGGTACCTTTTGAATTTATATTGGTACCTGCATAAAGACTGAAACCAAAAGACTTTCCAGCGATTTCCCGGCCTATTTTTTTGCTTATGGAATTGCTTATCAAAGCAGAGGAAATCAAAAATCCTGCTGCCAGTGTAATAAAAAATATTGTTTTGGAAACTGATTGTGATTTTATTCTTGCATTTTCTTTAATAAAAATAAAGTAATAAACAGCACTTGCAATAAGAATTAAAATTCCAAATGGCCTTATGCTGTTTACAAATGCACAAAGAATTCCAAGAGAAAAAAATGAAAAAAGTGTCTTCTTGATATTTTTGTTCATTGAAACAATTTTTATAAACAAATATATATAAAATAATAATAAAAATGTGTAAACTTCTTCTGAAGAGAGCAAAGCTGCATAAATAATATGAGAAGGCCATAGCATATAAATAAATGAAGCTATCAGGGCATATTTTTTATTGATAAATGTTTTCCCAAGTAAAAAAACCATTATTACCGTCCCGCATGAAAAGAGTATCCCGGCAGCCTGGCCGACAATAATGTGATTGCCAAACAGCCT
Organism: Clostridia bacterium; assembly: GCA_028280575.1. GTDB lineage: Bacteria > Bacillota > Clostridia > Acetivibrionales > STF1-152 > JANQLN01. The sequence goes on along the minus strand of JANQLN010000090.1, from coordinate 9,702 downwards.
GTAAAAAAAAGACAAAACAAAAGGATAACCGATTACATGAGGAAAGAGAGCAATAAAATGGCCCAGTTCTATTTTTCCTTCCGCTAAGGCCGATGCCACCAGATGATATGTTTTAAAATCGCTGTTTGGTACAACGTCAACCATAATAATCCATAGAATCCTTGGTGCTAATGTAAAGATGCAGATTGTAATTATTGTTATTGCCTTGTGTGACAGTATTAAGCCGCTTATATGCAATATCTTTGCCCAAAGCAGCAAAATAACCAGTACCGCAGCCAAAATCAGAAACAATATAATAACCCATTCTACTTTACTGCCGGTTGTTGGAAAGTTGTATTTGGTAAATGTAAAAATACAAAATTGTATAATAGTAAAAAGTATGAAACAAACGGTTAATCCCATGAGAGCTTTTTTTGTCAAGCCGGTAATCATAATATACTCCTTTTTACAAGCAATTTGTGCCTAGTACCTTGCGTCATTTAAAAGTATCGTTTTGCAACGGTCTGATTTTCGCAATACTTCGTTGTCGTCAATCGCAATGCGCCAGCATTACTCAATCCTCCGCCTCGTCTTGCAAAAATCATCCTCGCCGCAAATCCAATATTTTAAATGACGCAAGGTACTAGATTCGTAGTTAATATTATACAGCAATAATTGACAGGAAGTCAAAAAACGGGCACCTTTGCCGCAATAATATTATTTCGGCATTTAAAAAATTGCGTATTTGTTGTATTATATAATAAAATAAATGCTGTAAGCATAAAAGCAATTGCAGAAACTATAAACTTGTAAGCAGGTGATTTCATGAAGCATGGATTTTTCAGGGTTGCGGCTGCCGTTCCCAAGGTGCGTGTAGCCGATTGCAAATACAATCTGGAAAAAATAACGGACTTGGTGCGTCAAGCGCTGGAACAGGAAGCGGGTATTATAGTTTTCCCGGAATTATCATTGACCGCATATACCTGCGGTGATTTATTTCACCAGGAAGCTCTTATAAAAGCTGCCGAAAAAAAGCTTGCTGAGCTTGTTACCTTTACATGCGGCAAAAATATTGTTGTTATTGCAGGAGCCCCGGTTTATAACTCAAACAAGCTTTATAACTGTGCTGTTATAATTCAAGACAGGACTATTTTAGGGGTTGTACCCAAATCGTACATACCGAATTACAAGGAGTTCTATGAAGAAAGGTGGTTTTCCCCGGGGAAAAATGTAACCGGTAAACGTATAAGGCTTTGCGGACAAGATGTACCCTTTGGCACCGACCTTGTTTTTGCTGGCAATAAAAATGAAAAGCTTTGCTTCAGTGTGGAAATGTGTGAAGATTTATGGGTCCCCATACCGCCCAGCTCCTTTCATGCACTGGCCGGAGCCACCTTGAATTTTAATCTTTCCGCCAGTAACGACCTTATCGGCAAATGTGATTACAGGAGGAATCTTGTAGCGCAGCAGTCTGCAAAATGTGTTTCAGGTTATATATATACTTCATGCGGAATAGGAGAATCAACTACGGATGTCGTTTTTGGAGGACATGCTATTATTGCTGAGTACGGAACCGTGCTTGCAGAAGGAAACAGGTTTGAAAAAGACAGCATTCTTGTTGTTTCCGACATAGATATTGAAAAGCTTGCGAATGACAGGTTGAAAAATACGAGCTTTATGGAAATGCCCCCGATTGAGTTAAGGAAAATAGTTTTTTTTGAAAACAGAAATGTCCCGTACAGGTTGAAGAGGCATATTGATCCCTATCCTTTTGTTCCGTTTGAAACAAAATTAAGAGATAAAAGATGTGAGGAAATTTTCTCTATCCAGATAACAGGATTGAGCAAAAGAATGGAATATACCGGACTAAAGCATGCAGTTATTGGTATTTCAGGCGGACTTGATTCAACACTCGCACTTTTGGTTGCAGCCGGGACTTTTGACAGGCTTGGAAGAAAACGGTCGGATATTATTGCCGTTACAATGCCGGGATTTGGCACAACGGATAAAACATATAAAAACGCAGTTGAGCTTATGGAGTCAATGGGTGTTACAACCAGGAAAATTGATATAAAAAAAGCGTGCTTGCAGCATTTTAAAGATATTGGGCATAATTTTGAAATCCACAATGTGACATATGAAAATGTACAGGCCAGGGAAAGAACCCAAATTCTCATGGATCTGGCTACAAAATATGGAGGGCTTGTAATAGGTACGGGGGACCTTTCTGAAATGGCTCTTGGCTGGTCGACATACAACGGAGACCATATGTCAATGTATGCCGTTAACTGCAGCGTGCCGAAAACACTTGTAAAGTACCTTGTAAAGTGGGTGGCCGGTAATATTGAAGACGAAAAATCAAAGGCTATACTCCGGGAAATACTTAATACACCCATTTCTCCCGAGCTTTTGCCGCCAGGCCGGGATGGTGAGATTGAACAGAAAACAGAAGATATAGTAGGTCCATATGAGCTCCATGATTTTTTCCTTTATCATATGGTAAGATACGGAGCAGCTCCGTCTAAAATATTGTACCTTGCAAATCATGCTTTTGAAAAAAAATATAATTCGGATACAATTAAAAAATGGCTGGAGGTATTTTGCAAGAGGTTTTTTAGCCAGCAGTTCAAAAGGTCTTGTGTCCCCGACGGACCCAAAGTTGGGAGTATAAGCCTTTCGCCCAGGGGAGATTGGAGAATGCCAAGTGATGCTTCAGTCAATATGTGGCTTGATGAGCTTCAATAAAGAGCTAGTGGTCTGTAAACTTTGAAATTGTGGGTTGGATTGTAGTAGCAGTACAAGGCGGAGGATTGAGGAATCCGGCACTTACTCGCTTGCATCTGTAAGATAAAGTAAAGACTTAATAAGTAAGTGCCGGATTCCGATATAACGGGTGCGAGCATGTGTGTCGTTCCGGTAGGCTACGCGGATCCGTCATTGCTGTGTCGTTCCAGTTGGTACGACACTCAGGTACGACACTCAGGTACGACACTCAGGTACGACACTCAGGTACGACACTTAGGTACGACACTTCATTGACGACAACGAAGTATTGCGAAAATCAGACCGTTGCAAAACAATACTTTTAGATGACTCAAGGTACTAGGTTGTCTGTGCTTTTACGGATTGGGAATACTCGGTAGGGGTCATACCGGTTTCCTTTTTGAAACGGGCTGAAAAATAGTGTACTGTGTTGTATTTTAATGCATTTGCAATCTGGGTAAAATTCAGCCTGCCCTCCCGTATCATTGATTTTGCCTTTTCAATTTTGAGCTTCCTGTAGTATTCAATTACACCGGTCCCCATCTTTTTCTTAAAAAGCATTTTCAGATTTGTTCGGCTCAAGTGTGAATAATGCATAACATCTGCAAACCTGATACTGCTTTCCAGGTTTTCCGATAAATATGCGATTATTTTATTTGTCAGGTCATTGTCCGACTGTTCCTTAGCGATTGATAGGATTTTGTTTTCAAGGCAAATACCGGACCCTCTTCTTATCAAAGTAATCAGCAGCAGTTCAAGGTTAATTTTTATAAGCTGCTCACAGCCAAAGGGAAGGTTTGGATTTTTTTTAAGCATTTTTAAGTTTGTATTGTTCAATAATGGTCCATATGCTTTTTTTGATTCGCTAACAATTTTAACAAGTATGTTTTTTTCGTTATTGCCCAGGGAAAGTATCTTCCCTTCATAGTATCGCATTGCTTTGGATTCACATTCAAAGGATACCACTATAAGGTTTGGAGCAACCCTGCCGTTGGCAAAAACATTATGGAAGTCGTTGGGCTTGTGGAAGATTATGTCTCCCCGCTTCAAGGTATGGTTTTTATCGCCTGCCATAACCTCCACTTCACCCTTGTCAACATACAAAAATTCCCAAAAATCATGTTCTTCTCCTTTAAAGCTGTAATTACTGGTATATTCAAAATAGTGAACGGTTACAATCCTTTTAATGGCTATTTCTTCATGTAATTCAGTTTTTACAAAATTCACTTCAACACCTCCCTTTTAAAAAACGGCTTCTAAGAAAGTTAAAAATCCTGCCGGCTGAATATACTTACCTTATACGACAATTGTTCGGACCTGTAATAGCTTGTTTCATAAAAAAGTAATAGCCCGGTATGTGTGGTGCTGGTGCCCGACACTTTTAATAATGGGATTGAGTTATCTGCTTCAAGCAAATCAAAATGCTCTTTTTCATTTGCCGGTATGGCTTCTATGTTCAAATCACATTTACTGATTTTATACTGGTATTCTTCCAGCAGCAGTTTGTACATGGAACCTGCCATATGCTCACTTTTTAAACCGGGACAATAGTGCTCGGGTATATAGACATCTTCAACACCTACAGGTATTGAGCCTGCTTTCCTGAGCCTTTTTATCCTGTAAAGCTTTTGTTCGGGGGGCAATCCCAATTTACCGCATACCGACGGCAAGTTTATCCCGTTTTTAAATATAAGCACTTCCGTTATTGGTTTAAGGCCTTTATTTTTTACCATTTCGGAAAAGCTCATAATATCCCTTTGTTCAATTTTTGATTTGATTATAAAGGTACCTTTGCCTTTTAGCCTGTATAGCACTCCCTCATTAACTAATTCGTTAACTGCCTGGCGGACAGTCATTCTACTGACTTTTGCCATCTGGCCGAGCTCCCTTTCCGACGGAATAGGATTTTCCTTATTCCATTTACCGGATGTTATATTTTCCATAATATAACTTTTAATTTGATAATATATTGGTATAGGACTTTGTTTATCAATAAACATATTCTTCACCCTGTCTGCTTTATTATCTTGTTTACATATTATATCATTAATCAACTGCTATAGTAAAATGGTGTTGACATATCAGGTTGGACATATTAAAATAATTAATGTAATCAATTACATACATATTGTTTTTAGGAAGTGTACAATGGCAAATATTCAAGATGTTGCAGCTTTGGCAGGAGTATCCGTAGCTACCGTATCCAGGGTGCTGAACAACAGTACTAGTGTTGTACCCGGGACAAGGGACAGGGTGCTGAGTGCAATCCGAGAGCTTAATTACAATCCCAATCTTACAGCACGCAATTTAAGAAGGGCACAAACCAAAATGGTGCTTGTTTTATTGCCAACCGTTGCAAACCCTTTTTACTCAAGGATAGTCAAGGGCATGGAGGATATTGCACATAAAAACGGTTACAACGTAATGCTTTGTAATACCAATTCGGACCCTGCAAGGGAGAAGGTTTACCTTGAGCTTCTTAAAAACAGGCTTGCAGACGGTGCGGTACTCATGTCTTCCGATTTTGAAACCGAATATCTCATGGAGCTGGGCAGTATATGGCCTATAGTACAATGCTGTGAATATAATGAGAATACAACCCTCAGCCGGATAAGCATTAACAATGAGCAGGCAGCATATAAAGCTGTGGAGCATTTAACAAAGCTTGGGCATAAAAGGATTGGTATGATCAGCGCGAAAAACAATTTTATATCGACAGCCCTCAGGGAGAAAGGTTACAAGCGTGCACTTTCGGATGCCGGGATTGCACTGGACCCGGGATTTATAATGTATGGTGATTATGGGTATAAGAGTGGTTTAAGGCTGACAACACAGCTGCTGTCTTTGGAAAATCCCCCTTCAGCGCTTTTTGCAATATCTGATATGATGGCTATAGGGGGGATAAAAGCTGCTATACAGAAGGGTTTTAGTATTCCTGATGACTTTGCGGCGGTAGGATTTGATAATATAAGCTTTTCTTCAATGTATTCTCCGGCCCTTACCACAATATCACAGCCTAAATATGATATGGGATGTGTTGCCATGGAACTTTTGTTAAAAGGGATTAGCGGTGAGGAAACAATGCAAAAAACAATTGTACTGGAGCATGAACTTATTATAAGGGAGTCAACTGTTAATTGACAAGGTACAGCTGTTTTTGCAAATTGCATTTTAATGGTTTACAGGGCTTTTAAGGAGAATGTAATTGATTACATCCCGGCACCGGCAAGTTTGCCTATTATAAAGGTAAGAATAATAATATAACGGAGGAGATAGTATTATGGGAGCAAAGAAAGCATCTGAAAAATTGAGAATAGGAATAATCGGCTGCGGGGGTATTGCCACAAACAAACATATGCCCGGGTTAGCCAAGCAGGACAATGTTGAAATGACAGCATTTGCCGACATTATTTATGAACGTGCTGAAAAAGCGGCCCAGGATTTTGGTGTGGAAGGTGCAAAAAAGTATTCCGGATATGAAGCACTGCTTGAAGATAAAACAATTGATGTGGTGCATGTCTGCACACCCAACAAATCCCATTCGGAAATAACGGTTGCTGCCCTTGAAGCAGGCAAGCATGTAATGTGTGAAAAGCCAATGTCTAAAACCAGTGAGGGTGCAAAAAAGATGGTAGAAGCTGCCAGGAAAACAGGTAAAAAATTGTGTATAGGTTACCAGAACAGGTACAGTGCAAGCTCGCAATACCTTTATAAAGCCTGCAGAAGAGGGGACCTGGGGGAAATCTATTTTGCCAAAGCACACGCTGTAAGAAGAAGGGCGGTGCCAACCTGGGGTGTTTTTCTTGACGAAGAAGAGCAGGGAGGCGGTCCATTGATTGATATTGGAACCCATGCCCTTGACTTGACCTTATGGATGATGGACAATTACAGGCCTAAATATACGGTAGGAAGTGTATACCACAAGTTAGGCGGTATGAAGGATGCGGCAAATGCCTGGGGTCCTTGGGACCCCGAAAAATATACCGTTGAAGATTCGGCATTTGGATATGTAGTCATGGAAAACGGTGCCGCAATATTCTTAGAATCCAGTTGGGCACTTAATTCTTTACAGACAGGTGAAGCAAAAACTACCCTTTGCGGTACCAAAGCAGGAGCCGATATGATGGACGGACTCAGGATCAATGGTGAAGAATTTGGTAAAATGTACGTAAAAACGCCAAATCTTGATGCAAAAGGTGTTGATTTTTATGACGGCTCTACTCTAAGTCCGGGAGAGAAAGAAACCAAGGTTTGGATTGACTGTATATTAAACGATAAGGAACCCTATGTAAAGCCGGAGGAAGCATTTGTTGTAACACAAATACTTGAGGCAATATATGAGTCAGGCAGGATTGGAAAGCCTGTATATTTTGAATAAACAACCTTAATTGGAGGTAGAATTTTTATAAAAGAGGGTTTTTTTCATTGTTTGGCTTACACATGTAAATAATTAATAAAGGGGTGAATCAAATATGAGAATTCTTTATTTGGACCTTGATACTTTAAGGCCCGACCATCTTGGTTGTTACGGCTATGGCAGGGATACCTCTCCAAACATAGATAAAATAGCAAAAGATGGAGTAAGATTTGAAAATTATTATTGCTCGGATGCACCATGCCTTCCCTCAAGAACTGCGCTAATGACCGGAATGTTTGGGATACATTCCGGTGTTGTGAATCACGGTGGTGTGGCAGCGGACCTCAGGCTGGAAGGAAAAGGAAGAGATTTTAGAAGTATGCTGGGAAGAGAAAGCCTGCCTGCGTTTTTAAGAGAGTGCGGATTCAAAACGGTATCCGTCAGCCCTTTTGCGGAACGACATTCCTCATGGTGGTTTAACGCAGGATTCAACGAGATTTATAATACGGGCAAATGTGGTATGGAATCGGCAGAAGAAGTTACACCTACAGTATTAAAATGGATAGAGAATAATGCAGGGGAGGATAATTGGTTTCTGCAGGTTAACTATTGGGACCCTCATACGCCATACAGGGCACCGGAGGAATTTGGCAATCCGTTTGAGAATGAACCCATGCCCGGCTGGATTACCGAGGATGTTTTTAAAGAGCATTTAAAGCACGCAGGGCCGCATAGCCTTTGGGAGCTCAACATGTTTCATGGCAATGAGGACCCCAGGTACCCCAGATATCCGGGAGAAGCAAAGGATATGAAAACCCTGAAAAAGTTTTTTGACGGGTATGATAGTGGTATAAGATATATGGATGAGCATATCGGAAGTCTGCTGGATGCATTTTCACAAAAAGGCGTACTGGACGATATGGTTATCATTATTAGCTCGGATCATGGAGAAAACATGGGCGAGCTTGGAATATATGGTGAGCATGCAACAGCGGATAATGTTACACCTAAAATTCCAATGATAATAAGATGGCCCGGGATGCAAAAGGGCCATGTTGACAAGGGGTTACATTATAATCTTGACCTGGGACCTACCCTGGCGGAATTATTGAACAGACAAGCCCCGGCTTCATGGGATGGACAAAGCTATGCGCTGACTGTCAAAGATGGAGTTGACTGTGGCAGAGATTACCTGGTATTGAGCCAGTGTGCACATGTATGCCAGAGAAGTGTCAGGTTTGACAACTGGATTTACATTAGATCCTACCATGACGGTTATCATCTCTTTCCTGATGAAATGCTTTTTGACGTGGATAAAGACCCCCATGAGCAAAATAACCTTGTCAAGGAAAGAAAGGATATATGTAAAGAAGCAGTATACAGGCTTAATCAATGGCATGACGAAATGATGAAGACCATGGACCACGATGCAGACCCGTTATGGACCGTAATGAATGAAGGCGGACCCTTTCATATAAAATATGCAGATTTGAAAGAGTACTGCAAACGTCTGGAAAAAACCGGAAGAGGCTGTGCCGTTGAAAAGTACAGGGAAAAATATCCTGATAAATTCAGGTAACCGACGCTAGTAAGAGCAGTTTGCCTATGTTATGATTTTCTTAATGGAGCATACTAAATTTATGGATAACAACCATATACAGCATTTAGTATGCTCATTTCTTTAAACTGATTACGCAGAATTGAAATACTATTGAAGATTGCATAAAAGTATGATAATATTTGCATATGGCTTTAAAGAGGAAACTATAGTGTTATGTGTTATAGTTCCATTTTTCTTTCTATAATTTTTCTTTGACATATGTTAATGTGTTAACAGTATTTTGCTGCTAAAGTAAAGAATTACTTTGACAAGATATAAATACTTTGACAAGATATAAATATTACCGGCAAGTTAAAGCAGTTTAAAATAAAAACCAAGCTGAACCTGTTGAAAGGAATGATTTTAGATGGTGGTCAGACATAGGATAAGCAACCAAAAAATATTAGTGCATTTTCTAATTCCTTATGTGACGATTCTGTTAATAACTCTTGGAATTGGAACCTTTTTATATTATAGAACAGTAAAGGTAATGAAAGAGGAAACTATAAAGGGCAATATTCGAACCCTCGAACAAAGCAGGGAGATTTTAGAGGGAAGGTTAAATGAAATTGATATGATTGTTGGCCAGTTAAACGACAATTCTACTATCAACAGGTATAGGTTTGTGACAGAACCATTTAAGGGAACCATGACTTACCGCACATTAGAAGCATTTAATGAGCTTTATAATTACAGTTTATTGAATAATTTCATATTTGATTATTATATTTACTATCATAATAGTGATCTTATTCTTACATCAAAAACCACCTACAAATTTAAAACATTCTATGATGAAGTATATAGTTATCAGGAAATGGATTCTGAATCCTGGAGACAAATATTAACAGGTCGATATTTCCAGAAGGATTACCTGGCCAGTCGTCCTATGACTGTGAATAATCAGACACAAACTATGGTGACTCATATCCAGTCATTGGGATACCCCATGTATTCGCTGGGAACCATAGTCGTGCTGATTGACAACAGGAAGATACAAAGC
>JANQLN010000053.1 GCA_028280575.1 Clostridia bacterium | reverse complement strand
AGGTAAGTGCCGGGGCATCTGAACTACGGATGGTGAATATGCCGGGTAGCCTTTTTCAAGGTTCTAGATACTTACATTTTCTTAATGATTGGACTGATATATGTTTCATTATACGCTTAAATTTATACCTATTTTAAAAAATGGGGAAACTCAAAATAGTCTTTTTCTTGATATTTTATTTAATTACTGTAAAATATTATAAGGAGGTGCAGTAATGATAGAACAGGCACAAAGGATATTGAAAAAGTACTATGGCTATTCCGAATTCCGTAAAGGCCAGGATGAAATAATTGAAAACATATTGAAAGGCAATGATACATTTTGCATTATGCCAACAGGAGGAGGCAAGTCCATTTGTTATCAAATTCCTGCCCTTATGATGGACGGAATCACAATTGTAATCTCTCCCTTAATATCCCTTATGAAGGATCAGGTGGATGCCCTTCACTCTTTGGGTATTCCCTCCACATTCATCAACAGTTCAATACCTGCAAACCAGGTTGAGGCCAGAATAAACGGTGCTTTCAATGGCATATACAAGATAGTGTATATAGCTCCCGAGCGTCTTGAGTCCTTGTCATTCAGCTACCTTTTAAACAGACTTCCAATTTCAATGATTGCTATTGATGAAGCCCATTGCGTTTCCCAGTGGGGTCATGATTTCAGGCCCAGCTATCTCTCTATTACAACATTCATAAATCAAATGGAAAGAAGGCCTGTAGTTACGGCATTTACTGCAACAGCTACGGAAGAAGTAAAAAAGGACGTAGTAAAAAACCTTTCCTTAAAAGCTGCAAATACATATGTACTGGGTTTTGACAGAGAAAATTTGCATTTTGCTGTAGAAAGAGGAGTCAACAAGCTTGCCTATGTCAAAGACTATTTAAATACACATAAAAGCGATTCCGGTATAATCTACGCTGCTACCAGGAAAGAGGTGGACAGGCTTTTTGCCCATCTTTTGAAAATGGGTTTTTCCGTAGGAAAATACCATGCCGGATTGGGTGACACGGAAAGGAAAAGTACCCAGGACGATTTCCTATTTGACAATGTCAATGTGATAATAGCCACCAACGCTTTTGGAATGGGCATTGATAAATCCAATGTCAGGTTTGTAATTCATTATAATACACCCAAAAACATGGAATCATACTACCAGGAAGCCGGGCGTGCCGGCAGGGACGGCGCAAGGGCCGAATGCATTTTGCTTTTTGCTGCGGGGGATCTGCATATCCAGAAATTTCTTATAGAACAAACCCTTTTGGATGAGGCAAGAAAGGCAAATGAATATAAAAAGCTTCAGATAATGGCTGATTATTGCCACACAAATCAATGCTTAAGAAAGTTCATACTATCATATTTTGGAGACAGGGATATAGTTTCGCAGTGCAATAACTGTTCTGCATGTAACGACGACCGAGAGCTGGTTGATATAAGCATTGATGCACAGAAGATATTTTCCTGCATTGTCAGGATGGGAGAAAGGTTTGGAATAAATCTTGTGGCAAATGTTTTAAAAGGCTCCAACATTAAAAAAATACGGCAATTTGGATTTGAAGCCTTGAGCACATATGGCTTAATGAAGGATATGACCATCGTGGAAATTACCGACCTCATTAATATGCTTATTGCGGAGGATTACCTTAAGATAACAGAAGGAAAATTCCCAACAGTTAAATTAAAGCAAAAAGCCATAGCTGTATTAAAAGGCAGGGAAAAAATAATGCACAAAGTTGCCAGAAAGCCTGTTGAAGTTAAAACAGATCCGGGTCTTTTTGATATCTTGAAAGCTTTGAGAAAAAATATATCTGAAAATTCAGGTCTCCCACCCTATGTTATTTTCCATGACAAGACACTTCACGAGATGTGCAAATTTTTCCCGCAGGACAAAAAGAGTATGCTTTCCATATCAGGGGTGGGAGAAAATAAATTTGAAAAGTACGGGGAAGCATTTATTGATGCTGTAAAAAAATATGTTTTAGAAAACAACATAAAAACTCCCAGGCAGGAAACAGAAATTATAAATCCAAAAAAGGATAAAACTCCTACCCATTTAATAACATATGAACTATATAAACAAAGCATGTCTATTGATGAAATGTGCAATGAGCGAAACCTAAAACCCAAAACCATCCAGGACCACCTTGTAAAGTGCTTCCAGGAAGGCTTTGAAATTGATTGGGATAGATTTATACCGGAAAACACTGAAGACCTGATATTAAAAGCCATAAACGAAACAGGTGCCGCAAGATTGAAGCCCATAAAAGATATTCTGCCGGAGGAAATAGAATACATGGCAATCAAAGCAGTTATATGCAAGCACTTTTAATGCCTCAAGCATTTTGCTCATGTCCAGTTCCAAGCAATGCAGCGTCATAATTCTCCTGCAATATGACTTTAGAAATCTTTGTGTGTTATTTCAAAAGCCATATTGCAAAAATTAAATACTTTCAACTAAAAAAATCGTAATATGAGCAACGTGCTCAAGGTTTATATTTTAAACGGCTGCCAATAGTTTTTCTACATACTTACCTTATTCATATGAACCTTTTTCTGCCGGGCTTCTTTCTTTCAATTTCCTTGATTAAAGGCTCTTTTTCACCTGCCTCAGCCACACGCTTTATAAGTCTTTTTCTCATTTTAGCTGCCACTTCCTGGTGCGACTTTCTTTCAATTAAATTGACAAGCTCATAGGGATCGGCCATTAGGTCATATAGGGCTAACTCTTCATATACTTCCGAACCCGGATCATTCCGTCCGGATTTATCCGGAGCATGGACAATATATTTCCATCTATGTGTACGGATAGCACGGGCAACCTGGCTTTCACTAATCTGGACAAAGACCTCCTCCTGCCAATCACTATTTTGCCTTTTTAAGAGCGGAACAATTGATCTTCCCTGCATGCTTTCAGGAACAGGAATACCGGCAGCATCCAGCAGGGTGGGAGGAAAGTCTATAAGGCTTACGAGCTCATTAATTTGCCCTCCGCCCTCAAATCCGGGTCCGCATATCACACCGGGAATCCTGATAGAGCTTTCATGACCGCTGCGCTTGTACTCTCCGTTTCGCGTTTTAAAATGATTTCCATGGTCCGACGTAAACAGCACAATTGTATCATCTTTGAGTTCCAGGCTTTTAAGAGCGTCCAAAAGCCTTCCATATGCTTCATCCAGCCGTTTTACCATACCATAGTAGCCGGCGATTTGATAATTTGCCGATCCTCCCAGTGTAGCCAGATCGGGCGGCAGCCATTTACCTGTATACTTTTCACGGTATCCTTCAGGAGCAGGATAATCATCCCTGTGATTCTGATGGTGCGGCTCAATGTATGACACAAAGAGGAAAAAAGGATCTTCCTTATTACTGTCGATATACCTTATGGCGGCATCTGTAAGGGCATCAACCCTGTATCCCGGCAGCCTGACTTCCTTATTTTCATTATCATATAATACAGTCCGATATGCATCAGAAGTAAATTCCAATAGATTGCATCCAAGCCAGTATTCATAACCTCCTCTTTCAGGTTCGCTTACAGGCTCTTCCCCGGCTAAATGCCACTTACCGATATATCCCGTCTTATAGCCGGCTTCCTTAAAGTAATGGGCCAGTGTTCTGCTATCATGGGGTAAAGGCCTTTTATTCGTAAAGCATCCCGTGCCTGTCGGATATATACCTGTCTGAAGCGCAGACCGGGCAGGTCCGCATACTGGCTGGCAGGTAAAACAATTATTAATATGTGTACTGCTTTTCGCTATGCGGTCCAGATTGGGTGTAAGGCCTAAAGGATTACCATGGACACCTGCTGTGTCAAACCTTTGCTGGTCAGTAAAAAATACTATAACATTAGGTTTTTTATTCATTATTAACCTCCCTTGTACATTTAATAAAAAAACATTTCCTTTTTATTATACTAATGCTGCTAATAATTTTCAGTAGGGTAATCGGGCCTGTTTGTAGGGAATTTATATTTATTAAGCTTTCATTTATTCATTTTCCTGTATTGGGCAGGCGTAAGGCCCGTATATTGCTTAAATAGTGTATAAAAGTGTTTTTTGTCCGAATATCCGACTGCAGCTACGACCTGTTCTACCGGCGCATTGGATGATTTTAGTATTTCCATAGCTTTATGGATTCTTTTATTGTTAATATATTGTATTGGTGTTATGCCATAGCATTCTTTGAATATTTGAATAAAATATGAAGAATTGTAAAAGCTCTTTTTCGCGAGCTCATTTATAGTTATCCTGCTGTTATAGTTATTTTCAATGTATGTCAGAACTTCAGGGGTAATCTTATTCATGTTTTCACGGATATCAAGACGGGTACCCTCAAAAATTTTCCTGAACATTTTTGACAAAAGCACATTAAGATAGCCAAAAAGGACACTCATATACCCCACCTTTTTATTATTGAATTCCTCATACATAGCCATTACAACCGTCTCAATCTCAACCAGCTCTTTTCCCTCAAAAGTAACTTTAGGCGGGAACCCTTCAATTATATTGATGAAATCATCAAACCATCCAAGAGATAAAATATCCACAGCATTTTTAGAATCACCCAGTGATTCGTCAAGCATTTCAGAATGGATTTGTATGTTTATGGCAAACAGTTCTTCATCAGAATTCAGGCAGTGAACCTCTCCTATATTATAAAAGAGCAAATCCCCTCTTTTAACATTTCTTGATTTGCCGTTAACATTCTGAACTCCTTCACCATTATATAAATAAACGAATTCTATACAATTATGCGTATGCAAATTAACTTTTTTTACATTCGGCCTTTTGAATACATTTATTTTATCCATGGGCTCCCCTCATCCATATAGCACAAATGAAGCTGGAAAATTTATAAGAATTATTATCCTAATCCTCATATGAACGCTCCAGTCATTAATCATTATATAATAATTCCCAATGTTACACCATATTTAAATTGTTTTTCTAAACTGGCCGGGAGTGAATCCTTCATACTTTTTAAATATACGAATGAAAGTGTTTGGATATAGGTATCCAATTTTTTCTGCTATTTCACTTAGTGAAAGCGCGGTATCCTTCAACAATGCTTTTGATTTTTCAATTCTTAAGCGGTTAATGATTTGCAATATGGATTCCCCGGTTTCATTTTTAAACATTTTTGATAAATAAGCCGGTGTAATATTAAAGGCATCTCCAACCATGGCAACATTTAAATCAGGATTATACAGATTTTTGATTATATATTCCCTGACATGATTAAGTAAATCCACACATGATATTTCTTCTTTTTCTTTTTTTATTTCACAAACAGAATATAAAAAATCATACAATATGTAATCCATTTCCTCAAAACGGTCACAGCCTAATAGTGATTTTAAAGGTCTTGATTTTTCAACCAGTTCCTGTTCCTCTATATTGGTCACAGTTTTCATAATTGTACCCAGTATATCATAATATAAAAACTGAATTGATGCAGGTGATAATTGTTTGTTCAGTCTATGGTCTAAAATAATATTTTTTATAGATTGCTTTGCATTTCCAAAATCTGCTGCTTTTATTAAATTGATTATTCTTTGTTCTTTTTCTATGGGAAAAGAGTAAACAGCTTTTGATTGAAGCGTTTCCTGATAGAAAATGATTTTTGTATTCCCTAATACTTTTGTATAAGATAATGCGTCAAGGCATTCTCTATATGCATCAGATATTCCTAAGACGGTTTCATGCGAATTGCTTACAATGGACGTAAAATCAATTTCGAATTTATCTTTCACATTATTATGTGTCTCAACCAATATATTTTCAAGGTTGTTTGAAAATTCGGAATATGAGCTTAGTTCGTCTTTTTTAAAATTTATAATATATGCAATTAAATCATTATCCTCTGTGTCGTATAAATCAAAAGTACTTTGAGAAATCTCTCCAAAGATATTCTGGATAATAAATGTTGACAATACATAATCTTTTTCAACACTTTCTGAAGAAGACATGGCTGAAAAATCATTTATTTTTATTACTACAACTGCATAGGAATCCTTTGTGAAGCTTAAGTCATATGTTTTTGCCCGGGCAGCTACTTCGTTAATATTTGAAAATTTCCCTTTAATCAAATTTCTCAAAAAGTTTTTTTTCAGCACACTGTTTTGTTTTTTTATCCGGGTTTCCAGAATAAACTGTTTTTCTTTTTCATAATCAAACTGATGTTTTATAAACTCATATTCGTCAATCCGGCTGCCGGACAGAATATCTTTTGAATTATTGAAAATATCTTTAGCAAGATTGCTCAAAGGTGAATAGTTCCTCATTGCCAAAAAATATGCAAGCGTTATACCCAGCAGCAACAGCAGCGCAATAAGTAACATAAGCTGGTTTTTCAGGGCAGCAGTTTCCTTCATAAAAATATCTTTTGGTATTACCTTCATATACAGCCAGTTCATTTTGTCTGATTTTGAAACAATTGTCATGTAATTTAGGCCATTGATTTTAACTGTACAGGAACCAATATTTTTAAGCCTGAAATAGTCGGCCCAGCTCAAGTCAATTTTCTCACCGGTTGAATATATAATATGGTTCTTGTCGTTTAAAATTGCGATTGTGCTTTTATCCTTTTTTATTGTTGGGCTGAAGTAAGAAGAAATTACATCTTCATTCAGCTCAATTATGAGGGTTGCACTGGGATAGTTTATATTATTGCTGGGAATGGACTGCAAATATATCAGCTTATCTACACTGCTGTTGGTTATATAGGTCAATCTTGTAATATACTGGCTGTAGCTGCCGGTTACCAGGGCCAAAAGCTTTTTAGCATCCAGTCCGTATTCTTCCTCCGACAGAATATCCAGATACCTGGTTGTGTAAACTGCTCCCCCGGCAAAAAACAGGGTTGGTTTGAATAAATATATTGATGTAGATTTGGAAATATCCATAACCGAATCATAGAGCTTCAATTTTTTTTGTGCTTCTTGTATATTATATTGATCAAGTGCAGACAATTTAGGGTCAGCATTGAATAGCTTCTTAAATTCGGGAGTAAGGTAAATAGAATTTGAAAGTAAATTTATGGAATTGATCTTTTCATCAAACAAGCCTTTAATCTCTTCAACATGGCTCTTGTTAATATTTTTAAGGTCCTGCTCCATTCGCAGGCTGAACATGTTAAATATTATCAATACGAAAATGGCTATGCAAAAAATCAATATAATATATGAAAAAAACCATTTTTTAAAAACAGCAGACTTTCTCAAGCTATTATTCCCCCCTGCTTTAAAAAAGATATTTTTAAGTTCATTATATCAAAAAAAAATAAACATAGAAATACCGGCATGCTGCGAGCAATTTGCTTATGTCAACCCTTTATGGCTCCTATCATCACTCCTTTTACGAAATACCTTTGAAGGAAAGGATATACCATCAGGATCGGCAAAGTTGCAACTAAAATTGTTGCATATTTTATACTCTCTCCAATCCCCACATCGTCTACCGTAGTCTCCATGGCACTCATATCATTTGCAATAAGTATTTCCCTCAAGATTAACTGCAGCGGATATTTTTCGCGGTCCCTTAAGAAAACCGAGGCCCAAAACCAGCTGTTCCAGATACCAACCCCATAATATAGGATCATAACGGCAATAACCGCTTTGCTGAGCGGCAGTACGATTTTAAACAAAATATCAATATGCTTAGCTCCGTCCAGTTTAGCGGATTCTTCCAGGCTTGCAGGAATACTTGCAAAGGAGGTTCTCATTATTATCATATTATACGCGCTAACCAGAAATGGCAATACCAGGGACATGCGTTTATTAATCAGGCTTAAATCCTTGCATACCAGGAAAAATGGAACAATACCGCCTTCAAAAAACATTGTAAATACAATTAGAAACATAAGTACATTTTTAAAAAGCACATTCCTTCTAGAAAAAAAATAGGCTCCAAGCGCTGTCATAGCAACCTGCAAAGTGATTCCAACAGCTAATAGAAAAACAGTATTCAGATATCCGTTCAGTATGTTCGGATTTGTCAGTACCGCAGTATAAGCTTCAAGCGTAAAGCCCCCGACAGGCTTGAAAAGGAGCCCGCTATGTGCAATGAGTTTATTCCCGTCACTTACTGAAGCAATGATTACATGATAAAGAGGATATAGTGTTGTCAATGACAATACAAACAAAAATATATAATTAAGTATGTAAAATACTTTTTCACCTTTTGACTCTTTTAAATAGTATGCTGACATTCTTTTTCTCTCCTTTACCATAAACTGGTTTCGCTGTATTTGCGGCTTAATTTATTTGCAATTATCAATAATGTAAAATTAAGTACGGAATTAAATAATCCAACGGCTGTGCTATAGCTCCAGTTGAAATTTAAGAGGCCCATTCGGTATACATAAGTTGAAATTACATCTGATGTCTCATATATGGCCGGATTATACATCAAGATAATTTTTTCATAGCCAATGGATAATAAGCGGCCGATTCTTAATATCAAAAGGATTATTATTGTTGAACTGATACCCGGCAAAGTGACATGAATAGTTTGCTTCCATTTATTTGCACCGTCTATATAAGCTGCTTCATATAGATTATTATCTATATTTGATAAAGTTGCTAAATATATAATAGAGCTCCAACCGATTTGCTGCCATATATTGGAGGCTATATACATGGTTCTAAAGTATTCAGGCTGCATAAGCAAAGGCTTTCTCTCCACATTGAATAAAACAAGGAAATCATTTATCAGCCCGTTTGTCTCGGCAAAGCTTTTTAAAAGCCCTATAATTACTACAAGTGAAATAAAATGGGGCAAATAGGTTATGGTCTGCACACTCTTTTTAAATTTTTTGTTTTTAACATCATTTAGCAGCAATGCCAGTATTATTGGTGCGGGAAACCCCCACAATATTGAATAAATACTTAACAGCAAAGTATTTTTTAAAACCCTCCAAAAATATACATTTTCAAAAAATTTCATAAAATGGTCAAAACCTATCCATGGGCTTTCCATAATGCCAAGTCCGGGTGAAAAATTTTTAAATGCAATTAAAGCACCGTACATAGGACCGTATTTGAAAATGATGAAATATGCAATGACAGGCAATACCATAATATAAAGGGCTTTATTAAGCTTAAAATCTTTTTTTACAAGTTTAAGGTTCATATATAATTCTCCCGTAGTAATAGAAATAAATACAACAGGAGGCTGCGACGCCTCCTGTCAAAATATAATTATCTGTTATTATATCTTCTGAGGGCGGCTTCCTTTATTTCAATGACTCTATCTATTCCCATATTTTTAATATTTTTTACGTATTTATCGAAATTATCTATACTTTCCTGTCCCAACAAATATTTGGCAAACATTTCTCCCGTATATGTGTTGATCTCACCCATTATAGTCGCTACTTCCTGGCTTTCTTCAGTGGAAGGAGTTACAGGGGGAAGCCTGTATTTATCAATATCTGAGACACCCCAGTTGGCATTTGCCGATCTTTGCTGCTCAAAAGTATATCCGTATTGCTCAAAATACCTTACATCCTGTACAAAAGGCCCGCTGTATGATGCTCTTATATATTGCTTGCTAATAATTGCAGGCGAATAGTCGGGATTATTCATAATAAGCTCAGTATATGTGGGATATCCGTCTATCATATCATATGATGTGCCTTCAATACCAAAATTGAAAAGCATATGCCCTTCTTCAGTATAACCATAGTCCAAAAATCTCATTGCAGCTTCAACATCTTTGCAGTCTGTTGTTATATATGCGGAGCCACCTCCGCGAACAGGTATGTCCTTTTGGGAAAACATGGGGGTTTCACCTTTATTCAGCACCGGGTATTTCACCCCTGCCAGGTCATATCCAGGATCGTCTTCCATAGCTCTTAACAAATTCCCAAGCCCGCTTGCCTGATACCCGAGTGAAGCACCCGTATCTCCCCCCGTAATTTTTGCAGCTACCTGATTACCGTTAACCGTAAACAGGTCTGCGTCAAGTAAGCCCTCCCTGTACCATTTTGAAAATTCAACAAGGAATTCTTTGTATCCAGGCTCTATTTGACCAAATTTGACTTTCCCATCCCTGCCTAAATAGAAATCTCTGGCAACACCATAGGCACCCATAAATGCCGATCCGTTTCCAAGCATCCATTCCTGAAAGCTAAGGGGAGCACTTGCGCCTTTTTCTTCTTTAAAGGCAGTCAGCATATTATACCATTCATCCATGGTTTCAGGCTCAGCCATTGAAAGGTCGTCAAGCCAGTCTTTTCTTACAATCGGACCAAAATAAACCATTAAAGGATCTCCGCCCCGGATAAAGGGAAAATTATAAAACTTGCCCGAATCAGTCATGACCATTTTCCTTGCTAAAGGATTTTCTTCATAATATCTTGTTAAATTAGGTGCAAAGCTTTTAAGCTTATCATTCAACTCAATTATAAAACCGTCCATAATTGCTTTTTCAGGCCCGCCCTGGTAATTCCTGATAAGATCGTATTCAACTATATCAGGATACTCACCCGAAGCTACCAGCAGGCTGAAAGCTTCCGCAGCTTGGTCTGCTGCCGGATGCTGGTATTTAACGCTCACTCCTGTTTTTTCTTCCAGGGCCTTGGCAAAAGGCGTATCTGCAAGATTTGTTGCGAGCTGTGCTACCTGTCCGTTTAATCCAACCCAGTAAGTTAATTTTTTATTTCCTTCCACCGGATAGGAGAAAGTTTCTTCAGACGAATTGTTGGGAAGCGTGCTTTCATTGCCACGGTTTTGCTTTGTGTCATTGCCCGTATCATTTCTATTATTTTTGCCACATGCCGTAAAAGCAAATGAAGCAAGAAGCAGCGTCACCAATAAGATAGAAACTATCTTTTTATAATTTGATATCATAAGTTTTTCCTCCATTTTTTTCAATTTTGATTATGGCATGCATGCAAATAAACTTGATAATCTTATTATGAATCATAGAATGGGGATTTGTAAATCAACAATTTATAAAACCAGCCATCAAAAAGTAAAATTAACAATTTATAAAATACACAAAAACTAAAAATTTGTTAGAGGAGATGAATATTTTATTGTGATTAAATATATTAATATTGTAATCCTGGATTGTAAAGCTTATGAAAAATCCGCCTTGAAACTTTTATTCTGCGTTTCAAGGCGGATTATCAGACCACTAGCGCTCTGTAATGTTTAGCTTTTTATCTGGATGACTTCCATACATCCAGCTGGCTCTGCAATTCCTTCTTAAAGGCCTCAAGGCCTGCCTCATTAATTTTTCTTCGGCTTTCCTCCAGCTTGTCCATGTATTCATCCACTTCCAAAATACCGTATTTTTTAATTTCCTCGTTTTCTTTACTGACTGCGTTTATATTGGCAACCTCTGTTTTTACATTGTTCCTGTCAAATACAAAGCCCAGGGTAGGTGCTTCAAAGGCTTCTGCGTTGAGACGTTTTGTTTCCTCCCACACATCATCTTCCTGGCCGGGAAGGAAGTAGGCATTAAACTGGCATCCCATCATCCATGCATAGCCTGTATAACCGGATTCAGGTATCAGCTCAATGCGGTTGTCCCCGGTCTTTTTATACTGTTTATCCTCCATACCGAAAACAATCAGGTTATAAAGCTCCTTGCTGGTATTCATCTGCTCTATCAGCATCATGGCCCTTTCCGGATTTTTTGAGGTCCTGCTGATACCGGTCAGCGTTGCTGTAATTGACCCTGTGGAAAGTACGGGCATACCCATGGGTACGGCATAAACATCATAACCATATCTTGTTTTCATATCCGATTCAATCCCAGGCTTGTAGACATCATTCAGTACAAAAAACTTACCTGCCTTCATTTCAGGTGTGAAATCCTTCACCAGCCCCACATCCTTGTGAAAGAATCCCTTTTCATTCCATTCTCTTGCCAGCTTGTAATCTGCTTCGTCTTTTGCAATGAAATATTCATCATTGTTTGTATCAATAATTTCCAGGTCATAATTAACACCGCAGGGCAGGCCAATAAATATTTCCAGGTATTCATCCCTGGTCCTTGCATCCCATTTTTGCCATAAAGGAGGCACAAGTGTGGGTATAATATCATCTTCATTGGCTTTAATGGTCTCAAATATGGGTGTCAAATCTTCCATTTTCTGTACGGCAAATATCTTGTCTTTTAGACCATGCTTATCAACCAGCTCTTTTTTAAAGATCAGTGCCGGCTGCCTGAAGGAAACCTGATAATTGGGTACACCGTATATTTTACCGGCAACTTTTGTTCCGTTCCAGATTTTATCCGGTATCAGGCTTTTAGTTCCAGGGGCATATCCGTCGATTAAGCTCTCCAGTTCCAAAAGTGCCCCTTTAGAAACGATTTCTGCATAATTGAGGCTCCAGTCGGCTGTAAACATGAGATCCATTTCCTCTTGAGCGGCAATACTCAACTGCATTTTTTTAGGATAATCTCCAAATGAAAACCTGTGGAAGGTAACAGTTGCATTAATTTTTTCTGAAATCATCTCATTAGCTTTCTCAAAAACCTCCGGTGCATTTTCCTCAGCTTCATTGCCAATGTAGTACCAGGACAGTTTTACGGGTTTCAATTCCTCTTTTTGGGCTTCCTGCTTCTGTGTTGCTTTTGTAGTAGTGCCTTCTGCATCGTCGTCACCAGTGCCGGTGGCTTTGCCGCAGCCGCTAAGGGCAGCAGCTGCCAGCACGAAGAATGCAAGCAGTAAAGTAATCATTTTTTTTGCTCTTGTAGTCATTGTATTTATCCTCCTTCTTTAGATTGGCCTGTTCATATGAACAGAATTTATTTTAAGGCATTTTCCCTTAAATAACCCCGGTATTCTTATTGGCTTATCGCCAGAAAAGGCTTGCAGTCCGCCTAACCCTTGACTGCACCAATGGTCATGCCTCTTACAAAATACTTTTGGAAAAAGGGCATCACCATAAGCATAGGCCCTGCCGCAACTACGGCCATAGCCATTCTGACCGATTCGCTGGGCACCTTGTAATCTATTGCGTTACCAGGCATTTTATCCATATTCCTTAATATTTCCTCCAGGTTCTGCAAGGTTCTCTGGAGCAAATACTGAAGGGGAAATAAATGGGGCTTGGTGATATAAAGCAGAGCAGGCATCCATTCATTCCAGTACTGAAGCAGCATAAACAGCCCTATGGTGGCAATTGACGGCTTGGACAACGGCAGTATTAACGAAGCAAATATTTTAAATTCACTGGCACCATCTATGAATGCAGACTCAATGATGGACTCACTGATGCCCTGGATAAAAGTCCTGAGTACAAAAACATACCAGACGTTTACAAGACCCCACAATATAAGAATCCATAATGTGTTTCTCAAACGGAGGTACTGGGTGACCAGGATATAGCTGGAGACAAGCCCCCCGTTAAAAATCATGGTAAAGAAAATAAAAAGGCTCAGTACATTCCTTAGGATAAACTTCTTTCTGGAGAGTGCATAGGCACACATGAGCATGATAAACATGCTGAGGAATGTCCCCGCTAAGGTCACAAATAAAGTAAGTCTATAGGATGAAATGATTTGCTTCGGATTGTTAAATACAAAATTATAGGATTCTATAGAAAAACTTCGGGGAATGAGCCTATAGCCAAAATCAATAATATCCGATTCACTGGAAAAGGATATGGAAAGTAATGATATCATAGGGATTATAAATATTATACAGAGCAGTATAAAAAACAAATGTATTAAAGCCAGTGACAGTTTAAATTTTTTTTGATTCAGTGCCAGCATATCGTTTCACCTTTCTCCTTCTTTTTAACTTTTTTCTCCTTTATGAAGCTAAAACAGTGCATCTTCCTCCCTGATGCTCTTGACGGTCCTATTGGCGGCAATAACCAGCAACATCCCCACAAATGATTGAAACAGCCCCACTGCTGATGAAATACCGATATCCCCATATTCCATTAAAGCCCTGAACACATAAGTATCAATAACATCTGTGGTTTTATAAAGCATGGGGGCATTTTGGGGAACCTGGTAGAAAAGCCCGAAATCCGCATAAAAAATTCTGCCTACAGCCAGTATGAACTGGATGAGTATAACAGGAATTAAAAAGGGAATGGAAATGTTCCTTACGATCCTGAATTTACTTGCCCCGTCTATTTTAGCTGCTTCATAATAAGAAGGATCAATACTGATTAGTACTGCGTAGTTAATGAGAACGCTAAATCCCATCCATTTCCAAATACCTGTGCCAATGAGGATTCCCCGCCAAAGCTCCGGTTTTGTAAACAGGTTAACAGACTCTTTGCCCATCATGGTTTGAATTTGTCCCATCATGCCATAAGCGGGGCTTACAAAAGCATATACAATAAAAGCCACCACTACCCAGGACATAAAATGGGGAATAAACATGACTGTCTGGTATAGCTTAATGGCGTACTTGTTATACACCTCATTGAGAAGCAATGCAATGGCTACATTAATTATGGTGCCAAGTACAATAAAGGCAATATTATAACTTAATGTATTGAAGGTTATTCTGACGGCATCTGCTGATTTGAAAAAAAATTCAAAATTTTTAAAGCCTATCCAATCACTTCCCAGAATTCCCCTATCATAGCGGTAATCCTTAAAAGCTACCACAGTACCTACCATAGGAAGATACCTGAATATAAACAAATATATGATGAGAGGCAAGGACATGAGCGCCAGCTGGTAATTGTTTTTTACTATTTTACCCAAGAGCTTGTATCCCTTTTTAATTTTATCTTTTTTGACTGCAATTCTACTCAAGTTAATTGCTCCTCTCATATGCTAATCGTAGTCTTACATTGCAAAATCATAAAGCTATTCCAACGAATTGTAAAGTTCAGAAATGTCTCACTGGTTCAAAGCTACAGGTTTAATTTATTCTTTTCTTTGCATTGTAAAAGTTAAATATCTTCCTATTGGTGTAATATCTTCTATGAATACCCCAATTAAATATTATAATATTACATTTAAGTTATTTTATACATTTATTTCTTGACAAAAAATATGATATAATAATCTTATTAATTCCAATTCTGGGGGTAACTATTGAAAATAAACAAACCGATTACTGTCAAAAATACAGGAGAAAAATCAAAAAGCTTTTTCTTTAAGCTTTTTGTGCTGATAAGCATTTTGGTTATAGTTATCATATTTCTGGTTTCACTGGTGATGAATTCAATTTTTACCCGGCATGCCACAGATACCATTCAAACCTCCAACCAGAAAATACTGTCCCAGATCAGCTTTA
The DNA here is from genome assembly GCA_028280575.1 of Clostridia bacterium. GTDB lineage: Bacteria > Bacillota > Clostridia > Acetivibrionales > STF1-152 > JANQLN01. Next base: position 44,856 of record JANQLN010000053.1, on the reverse strand, counting down.
ATTTCAGATATATGGATGCCTTTGTCAACCAGTTTATTGTTAATACCTTTGAGGATAAGAAAACCAAGATATTACTTTATTCAGATGTGGAGGACATGAGTAAATTGATAGAGGGAGTGGACTATCTGGATGCAAACCGTTATAATTCACCCTTTGTCCAGTCCTATTACTTGTATAATGCAGAAACAGAATACTTTTTCTGCCTGGGAAAGGCAAATGTGAGGAGAAATAAGGATGAAATGTATGACAGGGAGGTTGTTGACATTCTCGAATCCGTAAAGCCCTATGACGCCTTAAAGCCCATAGCGCGGACAATACCCATCTCACCCTTTGAAATAGCCTATAAAACAAATGTATACACCTATGTGCTTTGCAGCTTTGACCCTAAAAGCGACGACCTCACAGAAGCTATTATAGTTAATATTGATGCAGACTGGATTATAAATAATATTAAAGCCATGACCAGCAAGCAGTTGGGTCAGGAGAATATTTTTATGATGGTGGATAGGACGGGAACTGTGCTTGGACATACATCAGACGACATGTTTCTTACAAATGTTTCCAAAGAGCCTTATATTAAAGAAATTCTTTCCTCCGGCTACCCAACAGGTATCTTTAAAAAAGCAATAGATAATCATTCTTTTTATATCACCTATTCAACCCTTGAAGAATCTGATGTTACCTTTATCAGCATATCTCCTGAAAATAGCCTGTCTGAAAATTTCCTGGTCATCCAGAAGCTTCTTGCTGTCATTGTAGTAGTGGTCTTAGTTATCGGTCTATGTGCCTCTTTCATTATGTCCAAGGTGCTTTATGCCCCTTTAAGAACTCTACAGGGCAACCTGCGCCTATTGTTCAATGTACCGCCGGCCGACACTTATGGTCAAAAGGATGAATTTAAGCACATGAATAATGTTTTTTTAAAATTGAAAACAGATATGAAAAACTTGAGGGATTTTCGCAATAACAACCTGGACAGTGTAAAAAACCAGTACCTGATGCATTTGATAGGTGCCTCGCCTATAGATGCCGAAGGTATTCAATCCCATTTAAAACAGTGCGGAGCAAAACTCACTTTTGACAGAAAAATGCTCCTTGTCCTGTATACCATAGATCACTGCCAGGAATTTTTGAAAAACCGCTCCAGTAATGATGCCAATGCCCTTTGCACTGCCATAGCAAATGAGATTGACCGGTTACTTGAACAAAATTTCATCTGTGAAACCATGGTCATGAGGGATGATTTTCTTTCCTTTATTAACATACCGGAACAGGTTACGGGCTATGATGCCATGGTAGATTTAATAAAGCCGCTCCTGTCAAGCATCCAAAAAGCTATTGAGAAGCAGTACGCTCTTTCTCTTACGCTGACAATCAGCCCTATTATACATACCATTTATAATATTGCTCCTGTTTTTAAAACTACGCTGCTTTTATCAAAATACAGGCTGGTATTAGGACACGGCAGCATCATAACCCCTGAAATAGAGAATAATATGACATCTGACTCTTTTCATCTGCCTGTTAAGGAAACCAAAGATTTTACTGATGCCATTAAAAAAGAGGAGCTGGAACTTTCTGAAAAGCTTTGTAAAAAAATCCTCTATAATTTATCCCAGAATGCCATACAGGATATCCGTTTCGGTCTTTCCTATGTTTCCCTGTCCATTATTGATACGGTTAACACAATCGCCAATAACGGCAATATTTCTTTTGATATGGATTTTATAACCTTTAACAATGAAATAAACTCCATGGAGACGCTGGATGAAGTAAGGGAACATTACCTTCATACCCTGGAACGTATTATCCAAAAAATTAAAGAAAGCAAAGATAATAAAACCCATGATATTATAGAAGCCGTTAATGGCTTTATTGAAAAAAACCTAACTGATATCAACCTATCCTCCACTATGGTAGCAGAGTACATTGGCCTCACATCCAAATACTTGAATGTTCTGTTCAAAAAACATACCGGCAGTTCAATTGCCGCCACCATTAATGCCTTCCGTCTTGAAAAGGCCCGGGAAATGCTGCTGAATAAAAATAACAGCATCGATTCAATCATTGAAAATATTGGCTGGGGCAGCAAAAAATATTTCTATACCTGCTTTAAAAAGGAGTTCGGTGTAACACCCAATGTCTATAGAAGCACTAAAGAGTAAATGCGGAAGGAATAATTAACAATAAAACCAGCACACACAACTATTTTTTAGCTCCAATGGGCAATTTGCCTGTGTTATGATTTTCTTAACGGAGCATACTAAATTTACTAAGCTTATACAACGTTTAGTATGCTCCTTGCTTGAAACTGATTAAAGCGCAGATGCTTCCAATAGAAAGCCCTAAAGACTATTATTTGCCTACATATCTGTCATATATACCCTGGTGTACTGCTAAATAGTCTTCCAGTCCTATAGCGTTCAGCTCATCAATAAAATTATCCCATTCTTTTTCAATATCTCCGTTTATTATCCAATTTGCTGATTTTTCTTCAACAAAACTATTAATATCGGTTTTTAGCATAGAGATTTTTTTCGCTTCATCTGCTGTGAATAATGCTCTGGGAAAGTAATTGTCCGTTTGGTATTTACTATAAATATCTCTGTTCAATGTAATATTTTTTTCCATTGGGCTTATTGCCAGTTTTGTATAGTATTTATACATATCAACCGGAGCAACGGAGAAAATCCCATTAAACTGCGGCGTGAATTGCAGCGTATATTCTTGCTGGGTCATGCCTTCCGGCCATGGGATCAGAGCATATGTGCCATCGTCAAGTTTCTCAATTGTGTCACCTTCCGTACCAAAATATAATTGATAGCCAATTTCTTCGCTGTACATATAATCGGCCCATCTGAAAGCGATTTCCGGGATTTCACATGTTGATGAAATACATATTGCACTGAAGTCGGCTACCGATGTATCACTTTTACTCCAAATTTGATGTCCCTCCGGCCCTACCAGTGGTGGAATTGCAACCCATCTCTCACTGTTGGCATCACCGGTTGCCCATGACTTTGTCCAGAAGTTGGCTGCACCAAGTATCATTGGATCGCTCTTAATTTTAGCATGCATGACCGAACCATCTTGAGTGAATGACTCTTTATCAATAACACCTTTTGCATATAGGTCTGAAAAATACATTGTTGCTTTTTTATATTCTTCCTGTATAGCTGTAAATATAACTTTACCTTCTTCCACAACTATGTGGTTAGGATTGTCAATTCTTCCGAATGAACCATACATGTCACCAATGCCATTAACCCAGTCAGTTTTCTTATGCATGTAGGAAAAAGGCAGTTCGTCGGCTTTGCCGTTTTCGTTTATGTCCCCTGCTTCTTTAATTGCTACCAGCATGTCTGCAAAGTCATTTGTAGTTACAGGGATCTCAAGACCTAATTTTTCAATCCAGGTTGCATTCAGAAATAATGCTGCAGCTGCGCTAGGCTGCAGACTGCTCATTTTAGGCAAAGCGTAAATATTGCCGTCTGGTGCGACTATTTTATTCAATAATCCCGGAACTTTTGTGTCTATAACTTTAATATGAGTACCATATTGTTCAATTAAATCATTAATAGGCAGAATTAAACCTGCAGAACCATATTTAACTAGTTCTATATCTGTTATGGTCCCATTGCCAAAGAATACATCAGGTAAATCCCCGCTTGCAAAAACCAGGTTTTTCTTCTCTTTCCATGCATCATCCGGTACCAGCTCCCAATCAACAGCAATATTTGTATTTTCATGAATTAATTTGAAAATAGCCATTGTGTTAAAATCCGGAACATCGTGTCTTTTTTTAGCTGTTGCAGTTAATGTAATTTCTTTGTTTACAATTGGCATGCCTTCCGCATTAAAGTTACCGCCTTTCTTTTCATCAGGTTTTCCGGTTTTTTCGGTTTCTTGTGTTTTGCTTGTTTCTTTAGCTTCTCCTTCTTTTTTTGAACATCCGACCGCTATTGATAATAACATTGTTAAGGCTAATACTATTACCAATATTTTTTTTGCTTTTTTAGTCATGATAAACCTCCTATATTTTATTATAATTATTGACATTAACTATGCCAAAATTATCCTTTTATAGATCCAACCATTACTCCTTTGGCAAAATATTTTTGTAAGAATGGATAAAGTATTAACATAGGTGCACTGGCTACTACAACAACACCGTATTTAATCAATTCTGCTATTCTTGATCTTTCCAATTGACTTTCTACATCAGTTATTACTGAGTCCTGCATTTGGTTTTCAATCAGTATTGCTCTTAATATAATCTGCAGCGGGTATAATTCATTATCTCTAATATAGATTAAAGCTTTCATGTAATCATTCCAATGTTCAACTCCATAGTACAGGATTAAAACTGCCATGCTTGCCTTTGACAACGGCAATACTATTCTTGAAAAAAAGTTAAAATGAGAGCATCCGTCTATATTTGCTGCTTCATACAATTCTTCAGGTATATTATTTTCAATAAAAGTTCTCGCGATTATTACATTAAATATGTTAACAGCTCCAACCACTACCATTACCCACCAGGTATTCTCCAATCCGGTTGATTTTACTGTCAAATATGTTGGAATCATACCTCCGTTAAAATACATGGTAATCAATAAATATATCATAATGGCACCGCGTAATTTAAATGTTTTCCTAGCAAGCGAATACGCTATCATCATAGTTATTGCTACATTAATTGTTGTTCCTGCTGCAGTATAGCATACTGTATTAAAATAGCCTCTCCATATATTTTCATCCTCAAAAATCCTTATGTATCCATCCAGGTTAAAGCCAACCGGATAGAACCATACATTTCCCAAACTAACTGCATTCGGATCAGAAAAAGATGAAATAATTATGAAATAGAGAGGATACAAAATTACTAAAAGCAGTATACTTAAAATAGTGTAATTTACTGTGTTAAATATAACATCAGGTTTTGAATCCTTTATATTGGTATTCTCCTTACTCATATAAACCTTGTATGATATAGTTGATAACTAATCATGTGCTCCTTTCAAATATTTTACGCTCCCACTTTGCAATACATATCTTTTCTACCATAAACTGGTTTCCGAAAGCCTTTTGGAGAGATAATTAACAATAACCAACAGCACCATATTCACAATTGAATTAAACAATCCTATAGCGGTCGAATAGCTAAACTGTGCATCTATCAAACCTATTTTGTATACATAAGTTGATATGATCTCTGCTTCCTTTAAGTTCAAAGGGTTTTGCATTAAATATGCTTTTTGAAAACCAACGTTCATTAAACGTCCTGCGTTTAAAAGCAAAAGTATTACCGTCGTTGGTATGATTGACGGAATGTCAACATGCCTTATTAATCCAAACCTGGAGCAGCCATCAATCTTTCCAGCTTCATATAGCGCCGGATCAATAGACCCCAGTGAAGCTAAGTAAATTATGCTGCTCCAGCCTGCTGATTGCCATATACCTGACAGTACATATATCATTCTAAAATGCCTGGCTTCACCTAAGAAAAATACCGGCTCTTTTCCTATTGCCGTTAAAAAATTGTTGAACATTCCGGAGTTGGGCGATAAAAATAAATTCAACATGCCGACTAAAACAACTATTGAAATGAAGTGAGGCGCATATGTGACAGTCTGAACAATTTTTTTATATTTCATGCTTGGTATTTGGTTTAACAAAAGTGCTAAAATTATTGGCGCAGGAAATCCCAAAATCAACTGCATTAAGCTCAGCGTGACTGTATTGGTCAAAACTCTGTCAAATTGATACGATGAAAAAAAGCGGGTAAAATTATCAAATCCTGTCCAGGGACTTCCTTGAATTCCCAGTCCGGGATTAAACTCTTTAAATGCAATTTGCATACCATACATGGGTACATAGTTAAATATAAACAAATATACTATTGCGGGCAGTGCCAGTATTATTAACTGGTAATCCTTTAATATGCTTTTAAAAAATGGTGAATTTTCTGATTTGCTTGCTGCCATTATGCTATCACTCCACTACAGATTGTAATTGCTTAACGCTTATATAAGGATTGTATAAGAATTGTATATATTGTTCAACAAGCATAAATTCACATACAAAATTGAAAAGAAAAATCATGAATTTTTGAACTAATTTGCATTAAAAATAAAAGAAAGCAGTTTAATTCTTGACTGTTTGATAATTTTTGATTGTATCTTTTATATAATTTGATATACATGCAAAATGTTTTGTTTATGTATTATTTAATAAACTATTTGTTAAGATTCCTATATTTACTGGGTGTTACACCGATTACTTTTTTAAATCTTCTAGTCAGAGTTGTTTGATTCAAGTAGCCGACCTTTTCTGCTATATCATTTACACCGTAATCTGTGTTTATTAATAGCTCCGTTGCTTTGTTTATTCTTAAACTGGTTATATAGGATAATATGGTGGTGCCGAAATGCAATTGGAAATACCTGCATATATTAGGTGACGACATGCCGAACTCTTCACCTAAAGCCTGTATTGAAAAATCATAATTCGTATAATTTGCATTAATATGCTCTATGATTTTATTCAGCAAATCATCCGCATAATAATTTGAAACATTTTTTACTTTTTGCTGGTCCTGGCATAGCTTTATAATTTTATTAGGTAAATCTGTAAATGAATTAATATCATCCATTAACAGCATGTATGAATAATCATTAATGTCAACCGGATTATAATGAATGCTTTCATTAATAGCGCCAAAGACTTCTATGAGCATATTGTATCCAATTACCTTTACCGGAAATCCTGATATGTTATTTTCTGATATGGTCGTTGTAAAATGTGCTAAAACTTTCCTTGCCGTTTCCAAGTCATTGTTAGAAACAGCACTGCATATTACTTTAGTCTCTGATTTCACATATTTTCTATAATTGTTTAAGTCAATTTTAATATCCTTATATTCTATAATATGATTTTGTCCAGTCTTGAATATTCTGTCTATGGCCAGGTTAGCCTGTCTGTAGGATATTGGAATTTCACCAATACTATGGTAAGCTTTGCCCAACCCAATAAATACATTTGTTTGCAGATTATTATTTATTTCGTTTAGCAGGATATTATAATATGTTTTTATATCTTTGCGATTTCCTGTAATAAATGAAACAATTATAAGTTTATCTATATCGGTATGATATTTACATAAGCTATTTATATCATAGTTGTTTTTACCATGGACTAAATCTATCACCTCTTTGAGGTTTATATTTTTATCCTGAAAGTCCAGGATAGCACAGCAGCAATACTTCGCAGCATCAAAACTGGTTTTTATATTCAAGTCATTAATCTTATATGCCGGAATGTCCTTACCTTGAAGCAGCCCTGTAACCAGATTATCTTCCAGCAAATATTTATAATTGTTATTAAACTTGTTGGTTAAACTCATATTATGACTGCTTAAGCAGTCAAGCACTTTTTTTATATCGTTAATGCTGGCTTTTTGTGCCATATCCGGTTCTTCCAATGGCTCTCCATTTGATATGAAAATTGATTGTGCGTAGTTATATAAGCTTCTGACAGGCAAATAATTATAATATAATCCATAGATTATCAAAATTGCTCCAATAATAACAGCTATAATTATTGAAAGCGTTAATGTATTTTTTACTTTGTTTAAACTGTTATAAACTTCCTCATCCAAATTGAATATATAATATACTATATCGGCACTGACCTCTGAATTTAAAACAGTTACGTTAAACTTTTTATTATCAATCTCTACCTCATTATAATCATTATTTATAAAATTATCATCTATAGACAGCCCCTTTATTTCTTCTCCGTATTCTTTTCCTTTATCGTAATAAACAATTTCATTATATTTGTACTTTATAACAACATATGATTTATTATTGTCCCGTCCTGCATATATTCTATCTCTTATAGTGCCCTCTTTTATTATTACCCCTAAAACGCCATTTCTATTGTTTGTATAATCATAAGTTAAAGGAAACAAAAATGTCATTAAATTCAATTTGCCATTCCAGGTATTAACAGCATCAAATTCCAATATGCTAAATGCATCAATTGTGTTTATTGTTTTCAGCTTTTCTATAAATTGATAGGGCTCGTACCGGGAATGATTAAATAAATTAACGCTGAACATGTCCAGCGAAGCTGATGTTGAAGACGTATACAGATAATCATCATATGGATAGTATATGAACATGGAATCAATAAACGTATTGGTAGTACAATAATTTCTTAATCTTTCAATTATCTTGTTTGATTTATATGGATCATTGTCAAATGTGAAGGGTCTAAACTCTTTATCAGTTGCAACCTCTAATGAAATTTTTCTTAGCTGCTCTATCTCAATATCCAGAGTATATTGTGTTACGATATTCTTGTTAATGTTCTTGTTAATGAGTTCTTCTTTAAATACATCCATAAAATCCAGCAAAAATATGGAGCTTAATATAAATGCCGGCACAATAAACAGTATCAAATATAAAACAAAATGTTTGTAAAATAAAGGATTTTTCCTTCCATTTCTCATATAATTATTTCCTGCTTTATTAACCTTCATTACACCATTATTTACCCTCTTAAATACTTTTTTAATATATTTTATATGCTTTTTAGTACTTTGTAAATAAATCTTTACCAGGTAAGAAAATGCTATTGTAATTTAGGGCATATATTCTAGTATTTAATTTTAACTATTATTTCAACTTCCACCGGAATATTGCCTGCCGGAAGGTTTGAAGTACCGGCAGCCGTCCGGGCGTGTATGCCTCTGTCACCTAGAATATCTACCATGAGGTCTGAAAAACCATCCATCACCTTTTCCTGGTCATAAAAATCCGGTGCGCTGCTTATCAAAGCAAAGGCTTTTACAATATAGTCGATTCTATCCAGGCTGCCCAGGTAGTCTTCTATTTCACGCAGCAGAATAACCCCGCAAATCCTTGCCGCATCATATCCTTGCTCCAGGCTTACATTTTCTCCCAGCCGGCCTGTGTAAAAAGGTTTTCCGGTTATCTGGTCCTCCGGGCCGTGACCTGAAAGATAAAGCAAATCTCCCACTTGCCTGACGGCAACTATCCCTTTTCTTTTCTTTTTAATTAACCTTATATCATTGATTTTATCCTGCATAATACCCTCCAAAAATTATTTTTCCACCCAGGTACCACACCCAGGTGTTTATTTAAAACATCCATAATAGAATTTTTCACTGTAGTAATAGTTAAAATATTATATAACTATACTTATTTATATTAAACTTCTATGCCTTTACCGCACCCATTGTCATACCGCTGACCAGATTCTTCTGGAAATACATAAACATAATAACTACAGGCAGAGTGAATACTGTTGAGCCTGCCATCAGGGGCCCCCAGAATATTTCCCTGACACCTACCATCATACTTATGGCCACAGGCAGTGTCCTGAATTCGGTAGTCCTTATAAGAGTCAGTGCCATCATAAATTCCTGCCATGACAGTATGAAGGCAAACAATCCCATTGTGGTTATTGCCGGTGCCGAAAGGGGAATGACAATTTTAAATATTGTTGAAACCGGTGAACAACCGTCGATTGCTGCCGATTCTTCCAGTTCATAGGGCAGGTCATCAAAATATGATTTCAGCATAAGGGTACTGAAGGGTACAGCAAAGGTACAGTATGAAATAACCAGACCCATCAGCGAATCAACCAGCTTTATCTGTACAAATGAAATATAAATCGTAATAATCAAAAGCGGAAGCGGAAACATCTGTGTAAGTATCAACATATTAAATATTACGCTTTTACCTCTGAATCTGAACCTTGCCAGCCCGTATGCCAGAAACGTCGATACCAATAATGCAACCAGGGTTGTAGCAATAGACACTATTATGCTGTTTATGAAATATGTGTAGAATTTAGATTCAAACCACATTTTATGATAATTCTCCAGGGTAATCCTATTGGGTATCAGCCTGGGTACGGCACTGAATATTTCAGTCTTGTCCTTAATGGAGGTAGACAGCATCCAAAAAAACGGAAACACCAAAATAAGTATAATAATTGTTATGCTGCTGTAAATAAGTACCATCCGGGCAGTTCTTTTTTTCTCTTCCACCAAAGCCATATTATACACCACCTCTGTTATTGCGTCTTATATAAGCTATAGATACCATACTGATTATAACCAGCCCCACGGTTCCAATGGCAGCCGCATAATTGAATTTGAAAAAATTGAATGCGGTAATATACGTGTAGACGGGAATGACCTGTGTGGAATTCTGCGGACCTCCTTTGGTCATAACAAATATCAGGTCAAACTGGTTAAACGTCCAAATAGTAACCAGGAGTATCGTAGTTATGCTGATAGCCTTGATTCCGGGCAGAGTAACATATTTAAACATCTGGAAAGCCCGTGCCCCGTCGGTTCTAGCTGCCTCGTACAAAGTTCTGTCAATAACCTGTAACGCAGCCAATAAAACCAGGGTAGTAAATGGGATGCCTTTCCATATAGATGTTACCATCAAGGCAGGAAGTGCGGTAGCTTCACTGCCCAGCCAATCAATATCCTTTTCTATTATGTGCACCGATTTCAATATATAATTGAGTATTCCGTACTGGCCTGCATATATCCACTTCCAGGTCATAGCTGCTGCTATATTCGGTACTACCCAGGGTATCAAAAGCAAGCTCCTGTATATACCTCTTCCGGCAAAATCCTTATTTAACAATAGAGCTGTCCCAAGTCCAATCAAGTATTGGAATGTTACTATGATAACTGTCCAATAGATAGAATTTTTGAAAGCCAAATGGAATATCCTGTCATTCATTAGCTGTTTATAAAAATCCAGACCTGCAAAGCCTGCAAATTCCATACTGGCAGGCTGCTGGTAGAAAAAACTTGAAATCACTCCCTTTGCCAGGGGATAAATAAATATTACCGCCACTAAAAGTACTCCGGGAGCTATCAAAATATATGCAAACTTACTTCTGCCAAAGCTATATGCCTTGCTTTTAGATTTCATTTGTTTACAACTCCTCAAAACTTATATAAAATGTCTTTAATTTATGCAATATGACTTTAAAAATCATTTTTTTGCATAAAACCGTTATATAAATGCTATACCGCCCTGCCTGCAAATATACCTGTAGCCTGCCTGTTAAAGAAAGCCAGCTTCCCATTAACCGCTACATGCTTGATGCCCTCCGATAAATTCCTTGAAAACCCGGTTGTAGACCTGTCCGTTACACTCTCATAATCGAACACTGCAATATCCGCATAATAACCCTCTTTTATCAGCCCGCGCCTGTCCAGCTTAAACCTGCTGCAGGGTACTTGTGTCATACGGTTTATAAGGGTTTCAAGCCTGAACCCATGCTCCCTGCTAAGCCTCAAAAGCTTGGTAAATGTTCCGAAAGCCCTTGGATGCGGGTTTTCACCTACAAAAATTGCGTCCGAACCCACCATATAGTTATCCCAAGACAGCATCTGAAAAATATCCTTTGAAAAAGCTGTGTCCAATTCCTCAATATCCTTACCGGGAAACTCATAAAAACCAAAGGCCAGTTCTTCTTCATAAAGCAAATCACATATTAATTCTCCCATGGTTTGATTTCTCAATTTTGCAATATCTTTAAAACTATGTCCTATATATTCAACATTATTTACCAGGTTAGTAATAATTGCATCGTCAATAGCAGGCTTTCTGTCTATCTCTCTGGCTATCCTGCTGCGTATTTCCTTATCTGAAAGCCTCTGGATGATAGCTTCAAACCCGCCGTCACACACCCAATAGGGAAGAAACATTGCCGCATAAGAAGACCCATATACATAGGGATATAATTCAAGAGTAATATCTACTCCATCATTTATAGCCCTTATTATTTTTTCCATAATTATATTAACCTGACCCATTGTTTTCCTATTTGTTTTGTAATGGGAAAAGTGCAATTTGCATCCGGCTTTCGCTGCTATTTCTATTGCTTCTTCCACACTGTCAAAGGTCTTCCCTTTAAATACGCTTCTCAGGTGGATAACAAATACACTGTCAAATTCTCTTACAACCTTGCACAGCTCTATCAATTCCCTGGTATCACTATATGCTGCCGGAAAATAGCTTAATCCCGTCGATAATCCGCATGCGCCCTCACCGAGTCCCTTTCTCAGCATTGCCTTTGCTTTTTCCAGGCCCGGACCGGATAGTTTTTCATCCTTGAAGCCTAAGGTCTCAAGCCTTAGGGAACAGTGAGGAAATAAATATGCGGTGTTAACGGAAACCTTATTATTATAGTTTTCCCTGAATTCGCTTACCGATCCATAGCTAAATGGTGTATCAAATTTTCCGTTAACACCTCTTAAATATTTAACATACTGCACCAGGTTTTCTTTTGACAGGGGAGCATAGGAAAGCCCGTCCTGTCCAAGTATTTCGGTAGTAACTCCCTGGCTCAAGGAAGAAACATGCTGCCTGTCGTAAAGCAGTATCATATCAGAATGTGTATGTGTATCAACAAATCCGGGGCAAAGACAAAGCCCCCCGGCATCAATAACAAGCCTGGCATCTGCACATTCTCCGCTTTCACTTTCGCAGACCACCTTTGATATCACATCGCTTTTGACATAAACATCACCTTTAAATGCGTCTGCGCCTGTACCGTCAATTATTTTTGCGTTTTTAAATACCAAATCTTCCATAACATATCCTCAAATAATTTTTAGTATACATGCATGGGTTTATAACCCATGCATGTATTTACTGGTAATTTACTTATGAATGTCGTTAAATGACTGGTTCATTTGCTTGCAGAACTCGCCTGGAGTTATCTTATCGGATATCAGGCTCTGTATAGAGGGGTTAAAAACAAGCTGCCTGAACTGCTCATACTTTGGTGCACTGGGTCTGCCCCTGCCATACCGGGCAAGCTCTATAAAGGGCTTTAGCAATTTATCCTGTGCATAATCGGTCTTTAAAAAATCATTTGTGAAAGCAAAACCTCCGCTTTTAATACAAAAGCTGTCATAGTAACCGTTTGAATAAAAATAGTCAAGGAATTTTCCTGCCATTTCCTTATTCTTACTCTGTTTTGTAATATGCATTGTATTCGGATAACTCATAGCTGCTATACCACCTGGTCCTGCAGGCATCATAGCGGTAGCCCATTTACCATCCAGTTCCGGATTACTTCTTTGAATTGCAGCAATAACCCACATTCCACTATACATCATAGCTGCATCACCGGCTACAAAACTGTTCTTGCAAGCTTCCCAGTCCATTCCGGTAATAGCCTTCGGGGTAATACCGTGTTTGTTCACAAGGTCATAGTAAAACTGCACGGCTGCTTTCGCTTCAGGTTTATCAAATGCTCCTACCCACTTACCGTCTTTAAATTCGGCAACATTCGCTCCTGCCTGCCATAAGAAGGGAAGAAAGTAATCATCCGGTTCATGGCCAAGCGCAGGAAATACCAGTCCGTTAGTTTTATCATTGGTCAGTTTTTTGCCAAATTCAACTAATTCATCCCATGTTTTTGGAGGATTTGCCAGTCCCGCCTTTTCAAAAAGGTCTGTTCTGTAGAAGAGCCCCCATGTGCTTCCGTCCCATGGCAAACCATATTTTTTGCCGTCGGTTCCCGTCATTGCAGAAAAACCGGAGGGGATAAATGTGTCTATTACTTCTTTGGATACATATTTCTCTATATCGGCCAGTGCCCCCCTCTCTACGAATTCAACCGCCCATGTTCCGGCAAGCATGCCTATATCAGGGGCCATTCCTGCCATAACAGAGTTCATAAACTGTGAATGTCCGTTTGACCAGTTGACATATATCGGCTTAATGGTTGTTCCCTCGTTCTCTTGCTGGAATTTGTCTATGGCCCCGTTAATAATTCCATCCACATCGGGCACCGTTCCGCCAATATACTGGAATGTAACTTCAGCAGCTTCCTTTGCTTTTTCCTCATTTCCTTCGGTTTCCGCCGGCGAGCCGTTGGAGCCTTCTTTGCCTGTGCAGCCGCTAAAACCGGAAATCAAAATACTTAACAACAATACTGCGCTAAAAATCTTGATACACTTACTCATTTCAATTCCTCCCCATTCTTTTTTTATATTCAACATCTTCAAATTAATTAAAACTTAAAGAGCCAAACAGCTATTTGAAATAATTGGTTATTATTCCCTCGGATCTTCGTCCATCCATTTGTTGAACATATCAAATACCATATCCTGTCTTGTCTTAAAAGCTATTTTTCCCTTATTTAATGCTTTTTTAATATATTCTTCCGAGTTTTCCAGGAGTTTAATTATTGAATCTCCCATAATTTTTACATCATCTTCCGATACATAGGCAAAATCAAATATCAGTTTACCCTGGTTTGCATAATAATCATCAATCCTTATAACAGGGTCCATCCTGCCCAATTCGTCACTTATAAGCCATGCCGGCATTTTTACTGCAGAATCGTCAATTGTCATTTCAAGCCTTACGGAAGGTGAATACAATGAATTTTCAATTTTACAGCAAACTCCCTCCACCCCTGACAGCATGCCGCTCAGATTATCTGCAAGTCTTTTCTGGTATGAGCGTATTTCATCTTTATCTTCGGTCAGCCAATTATTTATTGAGGATATTATGCTTATCATGCCCTCTTTTCCAACCTTCATCGGCCTTCCTATGCCCAGCTCCTGAAGGTAGCATGCATGAACCAGCTCCTTTTTTCCTGCTATTATTCCTGAAGTGCAGCCGCCCAGCCACTTTTGTCCACTGTAAATAGCCAGTTCCACTCCCTTTTCTGCCAGCATCCTAAAATCTGTCATATAAGCAGCATCAACTATTACAGGAACATTTTTCTCTTTGCAGATAGATATGAAGACATCAAGGGGAAGAAGGTTAGGCGCAAATACTTCACCCATAATGTAAAAGGCAGATGCGGTATTCTCATCCAGTGCATACCTCAAATGATAGGTGGCACAATCCAGGGCTTCTCCAATTTCAACATACTTGGCTCCCGTCATTTTAATTACCTGGTATACGGGGCAATCTCCGGCACCTGTTACCTGCCCCTTTTGTATAACAATTTTTTTCTTATCCCATGTAACATCAGGCAAAGCTTTGATTTTCGCAATATCGGAACCGGTTATGCTGGCTGCCGCAGCAATGACCATCCCCGCCGAGGTACATCCCACAACACATCCGGCTTCGGCACCTGTAAGTTTGACTATGGCTTCATTTGCCCTTCTTTGCAATTCCCACGTTTCTACGGATTCACCCAGTATATCGTAAATATCCTGCCTTATTGGATCCTTTACTTTTGATGCCCCTAAAACAGTAGCAGGTCCCCTGGCGTTTATAAGCCTTCTAAAGCCTGTCTTCTCTTGAATAGTCATATTTACCATCCTTTTACTCTACTGTAATCAACAGCTGCCCATCTGCCTGTCATGGCGGAATCTTTTGATGCATCCACAACAAGAGCAGCTTCTGCCGCATTATAAACATTGCACAATTCTGTTTTTTTACCGGACAATTCATCTATGAACAAATTATTTTCATTCTGGTATCCCCATGACTCATACTGTGATGAAGGGCCTATCCTTTCAATTATAAAATCAGACCCCCTAGAATAGTTAATATCACCATAAGCTTCAACAGAATATGTGCCTTGTTCCGAATACACCACCATACTTTGGAGTTTGGACGACGGGCTGACATGGTAACCCCAAATCCCCATATCATTAAGAATAACCGAACCCTCAACGCCATTTTCCATTCTCAGCATTAAAACAGCACTATTTTCCATTAACGCTTCAGGCTGGCGCACCCTTCTAAGCGAACAGTTGACCTCTTTTATCCGCGTTCCCATTATATAGCTTATAAAGTCAAATATATGAGAGCCCAGGCAGGCCAATACACCTCCGCCCAAATGCCTGTCTCCCTGCCATTTGCTCATAAACGGAGGGGGTGTAATTTTAGCCTCGAATGCATCAGCATTAACACTGTTTTCCTGCAGTAATTGCTTAAACCGAGTCACGGAAGGCGTTACCCTCATGTTGAAACCTGCTTTTAATATCCTGCCCGCCCCTTCATACACTCCTATAATTCTTTCAGCCGATTTAAAGCTCAATGCCAGAGGCTTTTCAACAAATACATTTTTATTATTCCTTAGGGCATCTGTTATATATTTTTCATGTGAGTCATGCATTGTGCATATATAAACGGCGTCAACCCCATCACACAAAAAAATACCCTGCTCATCAGAACAAGCTTCTCCTCCGAACATTGCTGCAAACTCGCAGGCACTTGAAAAATTCAGATCATAGCATTTAACAATTTCTGTTTTCTTGTTTTGCATTAAGCAGCTTGCATGAATTCGAGCCATTCCACCGGTTCCTATAAATGCCAGTTTAAACATTAAGATACCTCCGATATAAAAGTTTACAAAAAAATTTTAATATCAATATTAACTTTTCTATTGAGCCGATGCACTTTATGCATGTGAAGCTAAAGTGTTAATTAAATAATAGTATATTTTTAAGCAAAAGTCAACACTTTTTTACTAAAATTTTTACTAAACTTTACTAATGGTTTGTAGCATGCTTTACAGTATTGTACTTTGTGCCCAGTAGAGCAGAGGGTCACCGTTCTTTTTCATTTCCTCAATAAGCATCTCACGGTAGCTTTTAAGAATTTTCTTATCTACGGATGCCGCAATGTTTTCCATTTCATAGGGATCGGCATCCAGGTCATAAAACTCATCCTCCGAGGTGAATGTATAGATATATTTAGTTGATTCCGTCCTCAGCATACGCTGCCAGAGGGGGACAACGTGACCAAAAGCCTCTGTTACTATGTAGCTGTCCCTGATATTCTTGCCTGAGCCATTTATAACCGGCATCAGGGAAATACCGTCAAGGTGCTGGGGTACTTGAGCTCCAGCAATTTCAAGGAATGTGGGAGCAAGGTCTAAAAGGGTGGTAAACTCCTTGGAAACGGACGGCGTAATAGACGGATGTGAAATAATCATGGGAATCCTGGTCAGAGCATCATACATCCCAAAACCTTTGGCCCACATGCGGTATGAGCCCACAGTGCTCCCGTGGTCCGCACTGTAGACAATCAGTGTCCTGTCAAGTTCACCTGACTGTTCAAGGGCGTGTAGTATCCGGCCTATTTCATGGTCGATAAGCTTGATATAACCGTAATAATGAGCTATCAGCCCCGCCAGGTCCTTTTCACGCATCCAGGCTGTTTTCCAGTAGTAGCCGTATCTTCGGATAGCGGAAGGTTTGCCTTCAAGGTCACAGTTGAAATTGGGCCAGACCTGTATGTCCTCCGGATTATACATGGAGAAGTACGGTTCCGGTATACAATAGGGTTCATGGGGTCCCCAAAAATTGCAGGAAACAAAAAACGGCTTGTCTTGCCCTGCATAATCTTTAATGTAGTCAATGGCCTGTCCTGCCAGATATGCCGGCAGCGAAGCTTGGGGAGGACCTTCCTGGCAGCCTGCATAAAGCCTCAGGCCGGCAGGGTCATAAGTCTCCGAGAGGAGCCTGAAGCCATTGAGCCCGAATTTTTTAAGATATTCCGAATAATGCCCGTAACCCGCGTTGTCAGCATCTGACGGAAGGCCATAACCGGGATGATAAAAACCGTCATAGCCATGCGCCGTAATGCTGTTCTTTTCAGAGCCTATGTGCCATTTTCCAATATGCGCCATGTTCCAGCCCTTTTCCTTCATGGAATCGCTGAAAAACCTTACCGATCCATCCGGGTCCTTGACCCCTCCTGCAAAGCCGTCCTGCTCCGTATTGAACATGACACGGCTGTTATGTGCCCAAAGGCCCGTCTGAAGGGACGTGCGCGCAGGAGTGCATAAGGGGGTAGGCGTGAATGTATTTTCAAACCTTATCCCATGGGCTGCAAGCCGGTCAATATTGGGAGTTTGCACTACGCTGTTCCCGTAGCAGCCGAGACAGTCCCAGCGCTGCTGGTCGACAAAAAGGAAAAGGATGTTTTTTATATCATACGGCCCTGCTGTTTCTCCTGTTACAGGGGCTCCTTTTACGGCCGGTATTGACTGGGAACCATTTGTTTCATTAGATTTGTGAAAATTATAACCCATTTTTTCCCTTCCTTTTTTAATGATAGCTGCCATATAAAATGAACTTCAATCTCTGATTTTAACAATTACCTCAACTTCAACAGGTATATTGTTGGGAAGTGTATTGGTTCCCATTGCCGAACGGGTATGCAGCCCGCGTTCTCCAAATACTTCTACCATCAAATCCGAAAAACCGTGCATAACGGCAGGCTGATTGAAAAAATCAGGTGCACTGGCCACAAGCCCCAGCACCTTAACAATATAATCAACCCTGTCCAGATCCCCTATATAATCCGCAATAGAAGACAAAATATTGATTCCGCATAATCTGGCTGCCTGATATCCCTCTTCAACAGTCAGGTCCTTTCCAACTTTACCGGTATATACGGGCTTATTATCGGCATCGGTGGGACCGTGACCCGAAATATAAAGCAAATCATTATATTTCCTGACGGCAACTATCCCCTTGCCCTTCCTTGCTTTCCTATCCTTTCCCGACAAATCAATACCTAGTTCTTTAAGCTTTAAATCAAGTTTACTCATGTAAATCCTCCTGTTCGTATTTATTATAATCAACAGCTTCAGGCTAAAAAAATCAAAGCACCAAATACTATATAACTTCTTCAAACCCTCCGCTTTTTGACGATTTTAATATGGAGCGTATTATAATTGAATTGTTAACAGCGTCCTCAATGCCTACGGGGACATCACTTTTGTTTGCTGCAGCTTTTATAAATGAATCCACACTCAATTTCATGGAATGTGAATAATCCCTTATTTCAAATACGGAGGGAGTATAGGTAATTTGCCCATAGCTGTCATGCTTGTAAAGTACAAGGGAATCGTAAAGATTATTTATATCATACTTTGCAAATTCCGTGTGAATTTCGATTTTTTGGAACGGATGCTGGGTTTGAAGCCTCCCCCCTACAAAACTGTGGGACATATTACCAATACTATTATTCTCAAATTCAATTATTACCGAGATATCTGTTATTATCTCACTTTCAATTCTCTTTAGCAGCGTGCACACCTTTTTGGCCTTACCGTTTAAATAAGTCATCAGATCTATCAAATGGCAGCAAGAATCGGTAATCAAAAAGTTTTTATTTACAGGACCCCCGGAAAACCTTGGTCCCTGCTGGTACATGGAAGCATTTATCATGTGTATTTTTGGATCAGACATTAACAGCTCTTTTGCCTTGATAACAGATTTACCATACCTTTGATTAAAATTAACTCCAAACCTGCACCCTTTTTTTCCGGAAAGCCTGTAAAGCTTCACTATCTCGTCATACTCCCTGCTGACAGGTTTTTCACAAAAGATATCCTTTCCAAGGTTTAAGAATGTAACGCAGTCATTGTAATGAAGCTCCGGCAATGTACAAATAAAAACCATATCGTAGCTTAAATCACTTTTTGCCAGATCAACCGCATTGCTAAAGTGTTTAATCCCATATTTTACAGAATAGTATTCACCTTTGTCCGGATCAGGTTCAACCAATGCAACCAGCTTTGCCTCTTCACTTTCTGCCACAGCTTCCATATGAAGCCTTCCTGCCCACCCCGCTCCGATACAAACTGCCCTGATACTCATACGCCACCTCATAAACCAACAACACACCGGTTTTCTATACTTTTAGCAATCGCTGCTATTCCCTTTGTAACATGCAGCATATCGTCAATGTTACATTTTTCCGTTTCCCCGTTTTTGATGCAAGCAATAAAATGTTCAATTTCATCAATGCCCATTTCGCTGTATCTCCAATTACCCAGGCCCACTCCTTTACTGCTTTTTAGTAAATAGCTGTAATTATTGCAGTTAAATGCTATTGAGCCTTGCGTACCTGTAACCTCCAGTCTGACAAAAGGATATTCATAAGTTATTGTTGACACCAATTGAAGATTGCAAACCACCCCGTTATAAAGCCTTGCTAAAACTGAAACCAAATCATATGCTTTGATGGATTTATGAACAAAGTTGTCACCCATGGCATAAATTTCTTTAAAATCAGCACCTGATATCCACCTTATGATATCTATCAAATAGACACCGTAAGTACCTAAAGGGCCTCCGCTCCTTGAGGCATCCCTCTCCCATTCCTGATTGACCATTGCCTCATGGTTGATTGCCAGGTTCATACTTATAATTTTACCGATTTTGCCCTGGTTAATTTGCTCCTTCAGATCAATCAGCCCTTTTTCATACTTTAAGGGATTTCCGCAGAGCAGTACCTGCCTAAGAGGATTATACCTATTGCGAAGGTTTTCCACATCCTCAATTTTAAAAGCCAGGGGTTTAGATACAAAAACGTGGATACCCCTGCTCAAAGCGGCGTCTGCAATTTTTGTATGCTCATATGTTTCATTAGCCACAATCACGGCATCAGGCTTTTGGTCAAGCAAGTCATAAAATCCGCTGTAAAGTTTTGTTCCCAGTTCATTTGCAAAATCACGGGCCGAAACAAATGCACACTCTTTAATATAACTATCATCACATCCCATGTCACAGACTCCGGTCAAATCAATACCTTTTAATCTTGCTAAATGAGATGTATATTTAACGGCATAATATCCCTGTGAAAAACCAATAAGTCCAATTTTCAACATACTGCTACCTTCTCATTTCTAAAAAGCTTTAATCCTATCTTGCCGGATATACGAAATACCGTATAGGGTATTGATTAAATGATAGTATACTTTTTAGAAAAAGTCAATATTTTTTTACTAAATATTTATTAAATATTTGAAATATTCATGCAAAATGGTTATAATCATAATTAACAAGAATTATTTAACACAGGCAGTATTATTTTAGAATATTAATATGATTTTTTGAAAGGAAAAAAATATGGCTACAATAAAAGAAATTGCTATAAAGGCAAAAGTCTCACCAGGAACTGTTTCCAGAGTATTAAACCACGATAACACAATTTCTGTTTCGCCGGATACCAAAATGCGTATATTTAAAATTGCGGAAGAACTCGAATATAAGACCATTCGTGAACGCAAGGCAAGTGTAAAAAGAGAAAAACGGTTAAACTTTGGCATTGTTGACTGGTACTCGGAAGTTGAACAATTGGATGACCCTTATTATCTATATCTTATGACAATAATTGAGAAGCAATGCAGCCAGTCAAATATCAATACTTTTAAAATAAACAAATATAACGGAAGTTACGGCAGCTTAAATGATTCATATGCAGATGGTATAATTGCCATAGGAAAGTTTTCCTACGATGAAATTGAAGCTCTGTCTAAAATCACCGACAAAATAGTATTTGTGGACTCTTCTCCAAGGGAAAAGGAGTTTGATTCCGTAACTATAAACTACCGGCTTGGTATTTCTGAAGCCATCCAATACCTTATAGACTTGAAGCATACTGAAATAGGTTTTATGGGAGGAACGGTAATTGGTGACCAGAAAGAAGCATCCGTAGATAACAGGAAAAAAATATTTATGAATATAATGGAGGGTTATAATTTATACAATCCTGACTACGTCTATATCGGCAAAAGAATTTCGTTCAGCGAAGGCTACAGGCTTATTAATGAGGTATTAAAATGCAGCCAAATACCTACGGCATTTTTTATTGCAAACGATACAATGGCTACAGGCGCTTTAAAGGCGCTTCATGATGCCAGGGTTTATGTGCCGGGTAATATAAGCATTATAGGTTTTAACGATATTGCCACATCAAAATATCTGATCCCTCCATTGACAACCGTTACAGTGCCTATGGCATTCATGGCTGAAACAGCTATTGACCTTTTACAGGAAAGAATATATAAGGCACGTATGTTAGCCAAGAAAATTTTAGTTCCATGTGAGCTGGTAGTGCGCAAAAGCTGCAAAAAAAGAACTTAAATTATAAGCATACTCGAAGTTTATTCCCCAGGCTTAAACTCTAATTTGCCAAGCTCCTTTAACGCACAGGCATCAATATATTCTTCATTGAAGATGATGAAAACAGGCGGGGTCAAAAGCCTTTCACCTTTTTTTATTTGAGTATGGTAACTGCTTCCGGACATTATCAGCTTGTTGTTTGCTCCTGCCGTAATTTTGACCTTGTCCTTACCGGCAAACAGCAGCATTCTTTCTCTTCTCGAATTTGAAGCAAACATAAAGGTTGAATTGCTGCTTATAAAATGCTGTTCCAATCCGGCCTTCAATCTGGTCATTTCTCCATTCTCATCTGCAAATTCGACCCAACTGCCGGATAAGTCTCCTCCAGGATTTATGAAGCATTCACTTTCCAACCCGGCTCCTTTTAGAAACCTGCCGGTTTCCTGCCGTATGCCTGTCATATAGCATAACACTGAAGTTCCAGGCAGCAGCAGGTAATAAAATTCCATTTTAAGGCCTTTATACGGTTCATTTTTCTCCACAATTATTTCTGTCTTTATACCCTTCCAGTTGTTGCCTTTACAGTCACATAACTCTATAAAAGAACCAGTTCTTTTCTCCTTTAATTGTGAAGCTGTAGACATGCCTGAAATAAACATATTGATACCGCCCATCCATGGATTCCACCAGGATTTTTTTTCATAATCCGGAAAACAGCTGTCAAGCCATTCATTATCATTATATTTCATTGAAAACACTGTATACGAGTATTCAGGACATACTTTTATATTAATTTTTCCGTTATCCGCTGTCAGTATTTTCTTGGAGCTTTCAATGCTGTTTTTGAGCCTTACGTCCAAGGGCTTTTTAAAAAATACCGCTGTCTTTCGTTTGACTTCAAAGGCCCCGGTATCAAGCTCCATTGTAATCACATCCGACTCTGCTTCTCTGCCCGGATTTATTTTGTATTCTATACCGCTGTCCTGTTCTGAAGGGCTGATAATAAAAGCTTTATTATCAAATATTTCATTTTTTGACGTAAAATTAATTTTACCGCGAAGACATCCTGTCCTGCGGTCGTTGACATTTATAATAAAGTCCCTGTCAACAAAAGGGTTGCCGCTGTTTACACCCAGGCTCAGGTACTCTTCTTCTGCAGGCCTTTCATCAGCCGTTTTTTTCAATGCAAATTTCCTGAAATCCTGCCATCTGCCAAATGCATCCATAACTGCCGTTATCGGATTGGTTTTCTTAGTTTCACCGGCTTTGAGCCTTCCAAAATTATGTTCAAAATACATTGCCCAGTTGTCAAACTTTATTTTATCATCGGTATGCCAGGTAATACCGCAGGTCATATTTATTCCGTAGGTAAACAGCCAATTTTCCGTTACTTTTTCACTGTCCCATTTATCCGGGGCACACTCTGCCGTTTTATCCGTTCGAATAAAACTGCCCGTATATGGTATGACACCATTATGCAAATTGAATCTAAAGGTGTCGCTAACCCATATGTCCTGCTCAGTTTCTTCAGAAGAAATATTAGTTATCTCATAATGGTGCCGCACTATACCGCCCATGCCAAGCCTTGTTATGGAAATTAATGATAAGCCTTCTAAATCCCGGAGATTGTAAACGGCTTTTAACAGTACATCTTCTCCGTCCCGGCAGCATATGGTATCATCAGGCTTTCTCTTTGAAAGCTCCGGTGAATATGGTCTTCCGACTTTAGGAAACATCCATATGACAGGTGCCCAATCCCCGTATATCCTTCCGGCTATGATATTGTTTTGAAGCTTGTTAAGGTTTACGGAGTAAGAGCCGTTGAAAATTTCACAAGCCTCCTTGTTTTCACCCCACAGTAAACCGCTGCGTCCCCTGAACGCGGCAGATATATGCTTGTCAAAAGATACGGCTTCTCCTGATTTCAATATTGCATTTACCCTGACAGACGCTGAATAATAAATAAAATCCTCAAGGATATATGGAATTTCAACAGTATCCCTTTCACCTCCATTTAGTTCAATGGTATATTTTGTCTTCTCAAAACAGATACCTTCCGCCTGCGGCAGTTCAATTTCAAATACCGCATCTTCCTTGAATTTGTTTTCAATCTCCATATAGCATACTGATTTAACTGACCTGTAACATTCCTCTCCAGGTACAAAAAGCTTGATTTGGGAAGGATATGCAGGCAGTACGCCAACTTTAAACCTGGCTTTTTTTCCATTTATTAAAATGTCTGCAGCCACACCGGGATGTGTCATATGAGGGTTTTGGTCCTCTTGTATTTCCTCTACGCAAAATACTCCTTCAACCAAATCCTTCCCGGTAACGTTAATAGATGAGCTGCAATCAAATTTTATATTCCTATCATTAATACCATTAATTTCTATATTTAACGGTTTACCCGATTTATTTTCTATCTCATACCTTACCCTGTAATTCCTTCCAAAGACCAGTTCATGGTCCTCAACAACCGCACTTATTAAAAAGTCATCGGTTTCAATAAGTCTCATGCCGCGGCCGGTTCGCTCAAATTCCACTCTTAGCTTTTTTCCGTCTTTTTCCCATAAATATGTGAAATAGTCAAATTTATTATCTTTTATGCCGTCCGGCTTTATTTCAATATGCCTTTTCGAATCCTCATACCAATGGGCATATTCAAAATAACCTTTTAAAATCTCCGTATCAAGCACAGTTGGAATAAAGTTCATAAGATGGGTGATGTCGTCGCGGTCTTCCCAGAAGAAACCGCATTTTTTATAAAGGGGTACGGCTTTGGTATTACCGGGCCATGTAAAAAGATCCAGCCTGGGCCATCCCAATTCAATAGTTTTATCAACTGAGGCAAGAACCAGCATTTTACCTATTTTCTTACCGTGAAAATCCGGCCGGACATTTAAAACCGCCACATAAAGTGCTCCATTGTCTTTAAAATATTTATCAAGACTGCAATATCCGATAACCTCATCATCCTTTACAGCCAGGAAAACATTCAAGTGAAAGGCATTTTCATGCTCTCTCAACACCATTTCTGTTGTTCTATAGGTTGTAAGCCCATTCCATCCGCCGGAGCTTTGGTTCCACATATCCGCTACGGCTTTAGCATAAGATGGGTCATACTCTACAATTTTAACATTGTCCATGAAAATCTCCCCCTTAACCATTGAAAAAGCCACAGGCAGTATACCTGTGGCTTTAGAATCAATTTTTAAAACATCCGGCTTAAAGATACCTCATAAAAAATTTATTGTATTTTAAAAAACAGCTGTATAAATTTATACTTATTTTTCTGCACGGCACCTTTCGCTCTCATTTTTAAAAATTATATCATGGATATATTATTTAAGCAATACAAAATTTGTATCGTTTTTAATTATATTTATTCTTACATCCTTATTCTGCCGATGCCATTTTACCCATGAAGAATATATTTCCTTCCTCGTCCGCTATGGCAAACATGAACGGCCTGTCTGCAATGAATTCAATCGGCTCCGCTATACCGGTTACTTTTATTCCAACTACTGTTGTCCCGGCCGCTTCACTTCCTTCTTCATTTACCTCTATAACCGCCTTGTGAAGCACCTCACTGATTGCCAGCGCTTCTGCTATTGATGAGAAATTTGCGGAATCTGAAAAGGCTTCACCCATGCCTAAATTAATTAATGCCTGGTTTAATTCTTTAATCCCGTATTCCATTTTGAACCTTGGAATCTTTATAATAACATCATCAACAGGTTCCAATTCCTGCCTTATTTTATTCCAGGTTTCCAGGGTCATTGCAGATATCCATTCGTTAATATTATGTTCTCCCTTTGGAAGAATACAATACATGCTCATTTTCTCTTTACCATAAGGCATCCTTATTGCCTTATATTCATCGGTATCGACAAATTCTGTTTTTCCTGTCCTGTTCATCATTTGAACGCTCTGTTTCTTATTATCAAGGCCCTTAAATTGGCCCTCCAAGGTTTTTTCAGGGTCAAACTCTGTAGTCCATTGGCCCTTGAAATAAACAGCATTAATTAAATACATTATTGTTTGTTGGTCAATAGGCGGGGAAATCATTTTTGAAATCATACCTTCAGTTGCTTCATCAATCCAGTTGTTTATTACTTCCACGGTTTCAGGGTTGTCAAAATCCATATTTTCAACTTCTGCTGAAAATGCTTCACGATTCAAATCAATGAATTCTTCTTTAACCAAAAAATCCTTGCGTATCCAAATTGAATTGGCTATATTTAATGCTATTTCATCATCCAGCTCTTTTAACCTGCTTAACAGGTATTTATATCCTGCGTTGAGCTCTTCACGGGAAATTCCTTGATAAGAAAGAGCTTCTTCCATTGCTTCCCTTGTAGTTCCTTCAGCTCCATTTAGTGTCATGGCCAAAGCACTTGATATGCTAAAAGGTGATATAAAAACATTGCTGTCGGCGTCCTCTTTGTTCAACTGCTTAAAAATTTCCAGGGCAAATTTGCTATTTGCTTCAGTTAGACTGCCGCTTTGCTTTGCGTCGACTAATTCCATACCGTTTTCCTCATTATCAGGGCTGACGGTACTATTATTCCCATCATCCTTGACAGTATTTTCATCCTCAACCTTACCTGTGCCCCCTTCATCTGTTTCAACATCCTTTTTGCATCCTGCAAAAACTGAAACAAGCATTACTGTACATAAAAATATTAATAACCATTTCTTCATTACATAATCCTCCAGTCATATTTTTCATATATAGACGAAGATATTATGAAAAGGTTCCGGCAAAATTAAAAAAAAATTATTTACATAAATGATAATTGATTTCATAATAAACATTAATACCCCAGTAAGATTGTAAATTCGGAGCCTTCCCCGGCTCTGCTTCTAACTTTTATCTTTCCGTTATGTCCAAGTATTATTACCCTTGCAATTGCAAGGCCCAGACCGTGTCCGCCTTTTTCCCTGGTCCTTGATTTATCTGAACGGTAGAACCTGTCAAAAATATGCTCAAGCTCCTCCTTTGTCATTCCTATACCCGTATCTTTAATAATTATTTTGATATGGCTTTCATCATGGCAAAGGCCTATGTTTATTTCACCGCCCGTTGGAGTATACTTGATTGCATTGTCTATAAATATCCTTACAGCTTGCTTAATCCTGTTTCTATCGGCATACAGGGATATTTCCTCATTGATGCTGCAATTAATCTTGTGTTTGGTATCAATAATTTGAGTTTCCTTTACAGTCTCAACAAGCATTTCCGTAAGGCTGAATTCTTCTTTTTGGAAAACAAGGCTTCCTTTATCATTCCTTGCCAGAAATAGAAGCTTATCCACCAGATCCTTCATATTTTCCGATTCATTTTTTATTGCATCTATGGATTCTTGCAAAACTTCACTGTCATTTTTCCCCCACCTGTTCAGCATGTCTACATATCCCTGCACTACGGCAATAGGTGTCCTAAGCTCATGGGAAGCGTCTGAAACAAACTGCTTTTGCCTGTTGTAATCTTCCTCAATCCTGTTCATCATTTCATTAAATGTAATTGACAACTCTTTGAGTTCATTCTTAGAACCGCTTACATTGAGTCTCAGATTTAAATTGCTCTCCGAAATATCCCTGACAGTTTCCGTCATCTCCCTAATAGGATAAAAGACTCCTTTTCCTGCACCGGCGATTGTTATAACGGAAAAAAAAGTAACAATGGCAAAAACATATAGAATTATCTTTGAAAGCTCAATTGTTTGGTCTATTTCGTTCTGTATATCACTGTAAATTACAAGTATAATATCCCTGCCTGACTTAAAAATTGTTTCATTTATGGTAAGATAAAAGCCGCTTCCGGCATTTATGAAGCTCAAGGTTTCTTTATATCCATAATCGGCCAGAGCCGGCTCCGTAGCAAAAACCACATTTTTATAGCTGTCATATATAAGTACATGGACCCTGTTGTCCCTTGAGTAATTTTCAATTTTTGAATAGTCCCTGCCTTCTTGCGGCAGTAAGTTCGATACAGATTTATAATTATAAGCTATCGTATTATATACCTTTAATATGCCAAATGCAAGTATAACAATTATACCTGCCCACAGCATTGCATTTAAAAGCTTTCTTACATAAATTAATGAAAGCTTTAAGCGGATTGAAAATCCGATTTTTTCAGATGTGAATCTAATAAGGGCAATAAAAAAATAGACCGGAAAAAATACTATTTTAAATATTGTTTTTATCAGCTTTCGTATATTCCCCTTATTCTTCATCTTTGAAAATATATCCAACTCCTCTGACAGTATGAATAAACTGGCTCTTAAACTGCTGGTCTATTTTGCTGCGCAGATATCTTATATAGACATCCGTAACATTTGTATCTCCATAGTAGTCATACCCCCAAACCCTGTCAAGGATTTTCTCTCTTGATAAAACTATACCCTTGTTTTCCATCAAATATTTTAAAAGTTCAAATTCTTTTTTTGAAAGTGATATTTCTTTCCCGTCGAATGTAATCCTGTATTCATCCTTGAAGAGTATAAGCTTGCCGGATTTTAGCATATTCTTGTCATTTAATATTCCCCTGTCTTTTCTCTTCAGTGCAACTCTGATTCTGGCAAGCAGCTCCTCTATGGCAAAAGGCTTGGTTACATAATCATCGGCACCGCTGTCAAGTCCCATTACTTTGTCCGTAACGTCATCTTTTGCGGTAAGCATTATTATCGGTACGTCAGACTGCCTTCTTATACGTCTGCACACTTCAATACCACTCAATCCCGGGAGCATCAAATCCAGAACGATCAGGTCCGCGTTACTCGAAGCTGCCTTTTCATAACCTTCTCTGCCATCATGGCTGACCTCAACCGAATAGCCTTCATATTTAAACTCAAGCTCTAAAAACCTTGCTATTTTAACTTCGTCTTCTATAACCAAAATTCTACCTTTCATTCAAAACCTCCGGACAAAACCAGTATTCCTTTTTCATTATAAACCAAAATCAACCTTCATACAAAGGCTTTTAGTTTATGAGCAGTTGGCTCCGCAGTACTATTTGCTAAATAATAAGCAACATAAAATCCCATGTAATAAAGGTTGACCGGTTATTAATTAAAAACAGAAATTGCTCTACTCTACCGTTATTTCATTGTAATCGTCATCATCTTTTTTTTCTCCGCCATTTCCATTTTTCTTCTTCTCATTCTCACTCATCTTCTCAGCCGTAGTCTTTACTTTACCTCCTACATTATTGACCATTTTGTTAATATCAATATCTTCTCCTTTTTCTTTCCTTATCTTTATTCTGTATCCCATAAAATATACTGCTATCAATGCTATAGGATAAAACCAGAATACGGGGAAGGTGCATAAAACAACGAGGATTGCAATATTAACAGATATATTTAATATTGTTTCCTTTTCTTTTTCAATTATAAATCTTGTTTTAAAGCCCTTTTGCACCCCATCATGCAATTTTTCTCCAAAGCCGGACGAACGCTGGTAGTCTTTCTGTTTAAAGCCATTCCTGTGTTTTCTTTCAAACTCAACGATTGCATTAATAATATCTCCGTTATTTTTCTCAAGAAGCTCTTTTGCTTCTTCATAACTGCAGTTTGTCCTTTTTCTCATTTCATCAATTTGTTCAATAGTGATACTCATATATAACAACCTCCGTAAACTTTATTTAAACAAATTATATATGCCAAATATTAGATAACCCTTAGTACTTTATTAGAATTTGATTAGAATTTTTAGAAGACTAAAGACATGGGAATGAATTCATTGGGGGGAACCATTCCCACATCCTGTCTTTGATTTATGCATATTCTTTTAGCGTACTTTTCCAAAGATGTCAAATCCCATTGAATATGCATATTCAAATTTTATATTGTAGTATATACAAAAAGCATTTAATCTTTTTTCTTATTCTTTTTCCCTGTTTCATGGGGTTTTCCCTCCAACCCGCTTTTTTCTTCCGGCACTTCTAATACAATCGGTTTTTGGGGTGTTTCCAAATCACTTAACTGTGTACAGGCAGCATTAAACTCATCGAATGCATTTTTCATATCTTCTTTCAAACTGTTACGCAAAAACTTAAGCATCTTTTCCTCTATCATTGCGCCGGTAATTGCTTGCTCAGGCATACAACGCTTTTTAACAGTTTCATACCTGCTTTTATCTTCAGACAGCATTCTAGAATCTATATCTTTAATTTGAATTGTAAGCAAATATTCATCAAGCGCTTTTATTATACTGCCTAATTCCTGTTCAAACATCATCATGAAGCTAACTGCTTCATCAATATCATAGGCTTTGGAAATTTTGAGGTATGGGGAAATACCTTCCTCCTTACAAATGGCATTAAGTGAATATTTCATTATTTCATCAAGATGAATATCTGTTCTTTCGGCTATCAATTTTACCTGTGAAATTTCTTCATCCGTAAAGCCTTTTTTGCATCGTTTATCCACTGTATTTTCCACCTACCCATTATAAGCGGGCAGCCCCTCCTCTCTGACTTTAGAGCAATTTGCCTGACTTTAGGTGCTTTACTTCAATATCTTTTTTGGGCACGTTATGATTTTGGAGGGCAAAATCTGTTGATTAGCCCTTCTTATTAAAATACAAAGAACTTTATAAAGCTTAAGCCTTTGTATAAAAAGCAAATTGCTTATAAGGAAGGGACGGACAATAAATTGCAATATTATACATAGATACTGTCTTGATAAGATATTAAAAATCTTGACAAATATGCCTCCTTCAAAATGATTTTTTATATCTATGTGAGTAAAATAGCAAGTGTATATATATTTATTATCTATCCATTCCTAGGATGCAACAGAATCTCATACCTGCCTTATGGACAAGAAAAAAACTGCCGGTTGCACCACTTGCTCCATATAGTCCAAAGTGCCCAGATATTGACCATATATCAACGCATCAGTTCATAAAAAAACATTTTTTATAGGACGATAGTCCTACTATGTAAGAGTATATCTTCTCCTGTTACAATTTGTCAACACTATTTTGTTAATTTTTTTCAAAATCGAATATTAAATTATTTAAGCAAAGATGTCGGCTCACCGGTACAATACATATACAATTTATGCAGAGGTCTTGTAACAGCAACATATAGCAGCTTTATATCAAGACCTTCCCGTGTATAAGTTCCTTTTTCCGCATCAGGTATGAATACCACATCAAATTCAAGTCCCTTTGACAGGTAAGACGGAACAATGATTATTCCGGTTTTATATTCCTTTTCTTTACCGGTCATTATATGTAAATCATTTATTTTCCGTTTTAAAACCTTATTTACTTCAATACACTTATCCATTGTTTTACATATCAGCGCAAATGACTTGAAATTTATTTTTTTAAGCATTTGTATTTTTTTCAATATATCATTTGCAATTTCTTCAATATTTTCTTTTTTAATGAATTCGGGTTCATCTCCATGACGTATAACCGGTTTAGCGGCAAAATGTGCTAAATCAGGATTATATTTTAACACTTTGTTTGCAATATTCATTATTTCTACGGTAGTTCTATAGCTTTGCTCCAATTTCAGAAATTTGTTTTTTCTATCGCTGAATACATTATCGGTTATATCCTCCCAGCTTCTCGTTCCTCTATATGAATGAATACCTTGACACAAATCTCCCAGAAGCGTAAATGAGCTGTCCTTAATTATTTTTTTCAGGACATATATTTGAAAAGCACTAAAATCCTGGGCTTCATCTATTATTATGTGTTTTACAGGAATCTTTTCATCAATACCGTACAGCCTGAACTTTAAATAAATTATGGGAGCAAGGTCTTCTATTTCAAGATGCCCTGATTGCAGGTTTTTATTTGTATATTCCCTGATATAACCTATAAAGCGCTCATCAATCTTCCCGCTTAAAAGCCGGTTGAACAAATCCTTATCACAAAATAATTCTTTATAATAGTTGATTGGACTTATTTTATTTATTCTTTTTATATATTCCCTAACCGCTTTTTTTGATATGTCCTCCAATTTCCGGATAAGCCCGTCTCTTTTATCAAGGACCTTAGTAATTAATTCCTGTCTTTTAGATAAAGATTGGATTTTTGATTTTATATTTATAAGGTTATTATCTGCAGCATTATTGATATCATCCAATAGTGAGTCTTTCTCCACCTTCAGCCGGTTGCTTAAGTTTTTCCTGATTTCATCAAGCCTTCTGACAACAGGCCACATTTTATACACATTTAGAAACAGGTGATTTATTTCTTCATATTTATATATGATTCTTGAACCGATTTTGAAATCTACCTTTGGAATCAGTTTTTTTTCTATGCCCGATATATAATTATCTATTATATATTTAAAAAGCATGCTTGTTTTAAAATGGGAGCATTCCCTTAACATATTTTTTTCAATGGCTGATTTATTTGTTTTTGTAAACATGACCAGCTTTTCATTCTCATCCCTCATCTTAAACCTTTTTCCTATCAAATCCATTGCAAAATCTTCAAAGGTTGTCTGCCTGACACGTTCAACTCCCAATTCGGGCAGTACATCGGATATGTAATTTAAAAACAGCTTATTCGGAGCAATGATCATAAAGTTTTCAGGCTTGAATGATTTTTCAAAGGTATAAATAAGATATGCTATCCTGTGAAGTGCTATTGTAGTTTTACCGCTGCCTGCTGCTCCCTGTACTATCAACGGTCTCCACATATCCGCTCTCACAATGGCATTTTGCTCTACCTGGATGGTTGAAACTATTTCCTTAAGCCTGTTATCCGCATTAGCACCCAGATATGTCTGCAGAAATTCATCGTTTGTAGTAATATCTATATCAAATATTTCCTCAAGTACTCCTTTATTTATGGAAAACTGCCTTTTTAAAGATAGACTGCCTTCTATTTTACCGTCCGGACAATTATAAGCTGCATCACCCAGACGCCCTTCATAATAGAGATTGGCTACTGGTGCACGCCAGTCAACAATCAGTACATTATGGTCTTCATCCCTCATAAGCGACATTTTACCAATATAAAGCTTCTCCGGGTCGCTTTTATTCTTTTCGGTAAAATCAATCCTTGCGAAGTATGGCCTGCTTTTGGCCGTAACCAGGTTTCTAAGCTTGATACCGGCATCTGACTGGAGCAGCGTATTAATGCCAAGGTCAATATAGTCCTGGCTGCTGTCGGAGTTAAAATGTTTTTTAAGGCTTTCAACCTCATTATCAAGTCTTTTCTTTTTTATAAGTGTGCTTTCAAAATATTTCTCAATGTATCCAAGAGTATATTTGCATCTTTCAAGCTCTTCAGCATAGGCATGGTGATTTTTTGCAGGCATATTCAAATCTCCTCTCTTTGCTTCCGGGATATACCATAATGACAACAGGCTGTCCGTTATCAAAACGGATAAAAGCGCAGAGGTATATTATAATCAATATTGGGGAAAACATAAACATTCATATTCTTTAATCTGCCGATTTGTGATACTTCACATTTTAAAGAAAACTAAAAAGATATTTTTTTTGCATTTTTGCTCGTTTTTTCTTGACATTATGTTATTTTTTTAATATAATATAATAAAATTGTAAACAAAAACACATGACAATAAAGTAGCTAAGAAAGTCGGTTTTATGTAAACCGGCTTTAGTTATATCTAGCGGTCTGTTTTAACATATCCTTAATAAATTTTAAAAAAGTGGAATTTAATAATTTAAATCCTGATTTGCTTATATTAAATGGAACTTATGTTTACTGTAACCATTTAACATAATTATGAATATTATATATTATCTTAAGGCAAGGAGGGTTAGTATAATGGCAGAAGACAGACAATGCGGTTTATTTGGCGGTAACTGTGAGATTTTGTTTTTCATCCTGGTATTTTTATGTCTATTCTATTGTGGGTCGGGGTATGGATTCGGCGGATTTGGAGGCTGTGGTTGCGGCTATAAGGAATAAAGCAGCAGCTTAAACGCCTTTAAAAAACAATGGAAAGAAAAAAAGGGCACCTGGACATACTTCTTTTGGTGCTCTTTTCAATTTAAATACATATCTATATTTATTTTTTAGTCTATTTTCAAGTCTTCAAGCTATCGTCAAAAGCAATATTTGATGGTTCAAAATCAATTTTTTTAACAAATTCACAGGCTTCTTTTGCTCCATATTCTCTTTCCATACCACTGTCTTCCCATTCAACGGATAACGGACCGCAATAACCGATATCATTTAAAGCCCTTATGATTTCTTCAAAATTTACATCCCCATGTCCAAGTGACCTGAAATTCCAGCCCCGCCTCATATCTCCAAATTCAATATGTGAGCCTATGATGCTTGATCTGCCGTCCAGCGTAACCGCTACATCCTTCATGTGTACATGATAAATCCTATCGGGAAAATCCCTGATCATAAGATGGGGGGTCATACCTTGCCAGAGTAAATGGCTCGGGTCAAAATTTATACCCAATTCCTCACAGCCTCCAAATTTTTCAAACAATTTCTTTGTCGTATAATAGTCAAAAGCAATTTCAGTCGGATGTATTTCCAGAGCAAATTTAACCCCGCATTCCCTGTATACATCCATAATCGGTGTCCACAGCTCTACAATTTGGTCAAATCCGTTCTCTACCATTTCCTGTGTTGTTTGGGGAAAAGAGTACCAGTATTTCCAGATGGGTGAACCCATAAATCCTGTAACAACATTGCACCCCATATTTTTTGCTGCTTTAGCAGCCGCTATTGTATAATCTATTCCCCAACGGCGGATTCCTTCAGGATTACCCGCCAATTCCACAGGTGCAAAATTATCAAGCCTTTCATCGTATAAATCTCCTACACACTGGCCGGCAAGATGATTGCCCAATGCCCAGCACTCAAGGTTATACTTTTTTAAAATGGACTTTTTTTCCTTTACATATTCCATATCCTCAGCCGCTTTAAAAACATCCATATGGTCTCCCCAACATGCAATTTCCAAACCGTCATACCCCATACTACTCATTGTTTTGCATAACTTTTCAAAAGGCATATCGGCCCATTGTCCTGTAAAAATAGTAACTTTCCTAGCCATTCCCACACCTCCTATAATTGTTCAACATCAACCCAAACGCACCCTTTCGAGCTGCTTTCAACACACTTGTGTATAAATTCTACACCATTTAATCCTTCGGCAACACCTGTAAAACACAAGTCATTTCCATCCAAGTCCTCACCTATTGACTTTTTGATAATTGCATCCGCAAATTTCGAATATAAATTGGCAAAAGCCTCATAATAAGCTTCGGGATGCCCTGCAGGCAGCCTGGTTAACTTTTGGGCTTGCGGACTTAAATATCCCTGCCCTCTTGTATATATTTTAGCAGGCTCTCCCAAAGAGCAAACCCTTAAACTGTTAGGTGTCTCCTGGACCCATTCCACACTTCCCCTGGTTCCATAAATCCTGATACACAAGCCGTTTTCATGTCCCACTGCAATTTGTGAACTCCAGTACATTCCACTTGCGCCATTTTCATATTCTACCATAACATGGGCATTTGTATCCAGCGGCCTTGAGGGGGGGATATATTCAAGCCTGGCACATAGCCTCTTGATCCTTAGCCCTGTTATATAGTTTACAGTATTTTCAATATGGCTTCCTATATCTCCAACACAATTTGAAATACCTGCAATTTCCGGATCTGTCCTCCACTTTGCCTGCTTATTGTCTGTTTCTTCTTCAAGGTCCGTAAGCCAATCCTGTGGATATTCTCCCATTACAGTCCTGACTTCTCCAATCTGTCCGGCTTTTACAATATTCCTTGCCTCTTCTACCATGGGATAACCTGAATATGCATATGTTACAAGAAACAATAAGCCTTTTTCTTCCGCAAGCCTTTTCAGCTCCTTTGCCTGTCCGGTTTCAAAGCATAGGGGCTTATCACAGGAAACATTTATTCCTGCTTCTAAAAATGCCTTTGCCACTTCAAAATGAGTCGAATTGGTGGTAACAATTGAAACAAAATCTATACCGTCTTCTCTTTCAGCCTCGGCCCGGGCCATTTCCATATAGTCCTTATATAGCCTGCCTTTAACTATATCAAGGTTTTTTCCTGTTCTCAATGTGTTATTATAATCTCTCGAAAAACATCCTGCAACCAGCCTGCATTTTCCGTCAAAAGCTGCTGCTTTCCTGTGAACATCACCAATAAAAGAACCCTCACCCCCTCCTACCATTCCATATTTTACTACAGCAGATGCTTTACTTGCTTTTGATGCATCAATCACTTAAAATACCTCCTTTTTCAAAAACCATCCCTGTCAGCAATCTTACCTTTTGCTGCTTTTATTTTAACATATCTCCCGCATATAAACTTTCCTGCCTTCCTTTGAGCTTTTTATAGCAGCCATTACCATAGCAAAGCTTTTAATATTGTCTTTACAATCGGTCTCTGCCTCCCTATTCTCCTCTACAGCCCTTAACATATCATTTATACAGCCTGCATGCCCTTCTTCACTGTTGTATTCATATTCAGGTGTAATTCTTTCAAACTCACGTCTGGAATTATCTCCCTCCTTTTTAATTGCCTTTTCATAAAATGGAGAATTCTCACCGTCCCAAATTGCCGTACCCAGACTTCCCATAGCACGCCACTCTGACTGCCAGCTTGTTTCATTTCCAACAGCACACCATGAACCGTTATAAGAAAAGACCATATTCCCGGTCATTTCAAAAATACAGCATGCGCTTGCACTGCCATTATACCATGAACCGGGCGGATTAAATTCATGACAATAGACGGATATAGGATCACTTCCCGAGATTAGCCTGGCCTGGTCAAATGTGTGGATTGACATGTCCAGTATCAAAGGGCTGTCCATTGCATCCCTGAATCCTCCAAAATGAGGTCCAAGATGAAAATTTGCCGTCAGGTAACCTAAATCACCGATAGCTCCGCTTTCAATAATATTTTTATATGCTCTTATATGCTTTAGATACCTTCTGTTTTGCACTACAAAATATGATTTTTGGGTATCATTTGCTTTTTTTACCATTTCCGCCGCATTTTCAAATGTATCTGCAAGCGGCTTTTCCCCAAATACATGACATCCGCTTTCTAAAGCAGTTATAACAACATTTCGGTGAGCCTCAGGTATTGTGTTGTCTATTACAATATCCGGTATTGTTGCTTTGATTGCCGTATTTAAATTATCAAATATTTCACATTCCAAATTATATTCATTCTTTTTATTATAAGCCGCATTTTTATTTATATCAACAAGCCCTACAATTTCAATATTCTTGCGATTGGCAAAAATCTTAAGCCACGAATTGCTGATTCCCCCACAGCCCACCTGCAGTATTCTGTGCTTCATTGCTAAATCCCTCCTTAAATCTTTAACGCCATGCCCCGGGGTTTTTAAGAAAATCTCCCCCACGGCAGCGCTTCAGGTAATTGAGTGCATATACCTGTCCTGTCAATTCCAGTTCACCCTTGTATACAGGGTCATGATACCCCTCTATATCAATACTTCCCTTATAATCATTCATCCTCAGGATAGAAATAATACCGGTCCAGTCACTGTCCCCAAATCCCGGAGTTCTATGCCAGGCAAACTGTTTTGGCCCGTCAATTCCACATTTTTTTACTACATTCCAATCTACTGTGGCGTCTTTGCCATGTACATTAAAAATTTTTCCGGCCCATTCCTTTAATTGTGGTATTGGGTCTATAAGACTTACCATCTGATGGCAAGGCTCCCACTGGAGTCCAAGGTTTTTATCAGGAAGCGCGTCAAACATCATCTCCCATGCCGTGGGGTTGTGTGCAATATTCCAATCCCCTTTTTTCCAGCTTCCTCCCATGTCACAGTTCTCAAAAGCAAGCCTTACACCATTGTCCTCCGCTCTTTTTGCAAGCTCTCCAAAAACCTGTTTAAACCTTTGCAAAGACGCGTCTATTGGCTCGTCTACAATTCTTCCCGTAAATCCCGTAACCAGGTCTGTCCCAAAATACCTTGCATTGTCAATCAAGGCTTCCCATGACCTGATTGCTTCTTCAGCATCTACAGTATACATTAGAGGGTTGCCAAATAATGATATGGAAGATATCTCAACTTTTTTAGAGCTTAAAAAACCGGTCAGCCTTTCACCAAGGTCTTTAATATCCATATTTCCTATAGTTTTCCAAAACGTAATGGAGAATGCCTCAAACCCATAATCAACTATCTCAGGTATGACAGATTCAGCCTGACTGCCGCTTATCAGTGTTCCTATTTTGATTTGATCCATTTTATTTATTCCCTTCATAACTATTGAATTTTGGATATATCCATGTTAATATTATATTGCATTTTTTCTCTATGGTATAGTAACTAAATTGATATTTTATAATACAATGTTGACAATTTATTATAAAGCTACAGTTTTTTTCTATTCCATGGTTTTAAAGCTTGCAGGGAGGTTGTTAATATATGTATAGATATGAAAAGCACAAAAATGACAGGTTTCCCCTATCCATCCATAACTGCCGTGTAGATTCACAAGCAAGCCTTTTCCCACATTACCATGATAATTTTGAATTGATTTTTGTTAAATCAGGAAAACTTAATATACGTATAGGCGACCGGAAATATGCTGCCGACGATAATTCAATACTATTTGCAAATATGTACCAGGTTCATTCGGCTTCTGCCATTAACGGCATGCCTGCCATGTTTTATGCCATTGTATTTGATAAAAAAATACTTGAAACAATAAATATCAACGACTACTATATAGATTATATAAAACCCTTTATTGATGGTTCACAAAGATTCCCGGAACACATAGAAAAAGGCTCCGGGCTTTATTATGCCGTAAAATCATCCATAGAACTGATTATTGAAGAATACGGCAAAAAGGAACTTGCCTATGAAATCTTTATAATAACCGCCATCGAACGTTTATTCGCATCTTTTGTAAGATATGGCAAAACGCTGCATAACTCTTTGCATGAAAAGCACTCCCAAATGAACAAGGAGCTTCTTGACAGCCTGCTTCTCTACATGAAAGAAAACTATCATAAAACTATTATGTTAGAAGATATATCTTCCAATCTAAATATAAATAAATATTACCTATGCCGATTAATAAAAAAGTTAACCGGAAAAACCTTCACCCAATTGCTGAACATGTATAGAGTAAGGCAAGCCGAGTTCTTACTGAAATCTTCCGCTATACCGGTATATGAAGTAGCTGAGAAATCAGGATTTTCAAATATAAGCTATTTTAACAGGATTTTCTTAAAATACACAGGGCTTACTCCTTCAAGGCTCAGGATGTAAAGCAAAGCGGAAAAATTAACAGTGTCATAACTCCAATGCCGAATAAAGATAGCTTAATCGCTTTAAATAAAAAATGCAGTAAGATGAAACAGGATGATTAGGTACTGAAGTGCTGGCAGATTTCAGATATTTTTAAAAAGGGGGAAATATCCTGATAAAGCTTGCTGGAATAAAAAAATTATAGTATAATAAACTCATAAGTTTTATACTTATGAGTTTATTATGAGGTAATATTATGTTTGTTGGCAGGAAAAATGAACTGCAGCAATTAAATCAACTATATCAAAGTAATCAGTTTGAGTTTGTTGTCATATACGGAAGACGCAGAGTTGGAAAGACAACATTAATCAAAGAATTCTGCAAAAATAAAAAAGCAATATATTTTGTTGCGCGGGAAGCAAATGACATGATAAACATAGAGAATTTCAGCGCTGATGTTTTTGCTGTTACTCAAAAAGAATCACAAGGAAATGTACTCTTTTCAAATTGGGAAAAGGCATTTGATTATATTGACAAGATATCAAGAAATGAAAGATTTATTCTTATTATTGACGAGTATCCCTATATGGCACAAAGTAATAGATCCATTTCATCAATTATACAAGCTCATATTGATATGAATTTAAAAAGCGGCAAATTATTTTTGATACTGTGCGGTTCCTCCATGAGCTTTATGGAATATCAATTACTAGGGTATAAAAGTCCTTTATATGGAAGAAGAACGGCTCAGTTTAGAATTAAACCTTTTTCTTATTTTGATTCAGCCAAGATGCTAAGTAATTATAGTAATGAGGATAAATCAATTATATATGGAATCACAGGTGGTATACCTGAGTATCTTTCAAGAATAAAGACAAACATGAGTGTTAAGGAAAACATTAAAAGTTTGTTTTTAAATGAATCCGGGCATTTGTATGAAGAACCTGGCAATCTTCTGAAGCAGGAATTAAGAGAGCCCTCTACATATAACGGGATAATAGCAGCAATAGCCAATGGGGCATCAAGACTTAATGAAATTGCGACAAAAAATGGACTTGAAAGCAATAAAT
Source organism: Clostridia bacterium (assembly GCA_028280575.1). GTDB lineage: Bacteria > Bacillota > Clostridia > Acetivibrionales > STF1-152 > JANQLN01. Next base: position 4,638 of record JANQLN010000053.1, on the reverse strand, counting down.
GCGCAAAATACATTTCTGTCCTGATGGCATTGGGAATTATTAAGAGGGAAAAGCCGTTAGCCCAAGACGAGAGCCGAAAGAGCATATACTTACTGGAAGATTTAATGTTCCGTTTTTGGTACAGGTTTATTCCTAACAATATGAGCACAATAGCAACGGGATTAGCTGAAGTACTATACGATAAAAAAATTGCCCCACAGCTTCCTCACTATATGGGGCAGGTTTATGAAAATATTTGCATTCAATTTTTATTACGGGAAAATGGAAAACAATCATTACCTTTCGTGTTTGGAAGAATTGGAAGATGGTGGGGAACTAATCCGATTGAAAAAAAACAGGAAGAAATTGATATAATGGCAATAGCTGAAGAGAACGCTCTTTTTGGTGAATGCAAATGGAAAAATGAGAATATGGGAATAAATGTACTGGAATTACTAATCAAAAAGAGTAAATTATTTAACCAATACAAGAATAAATACTACTTTTTATTTTCAAAAAGCGGCTTTACACAAGAACTAAAACATGCGGCACTCAAAATGGAAAATGTCCAGCTTGTTGAATTAAAAACAATATTCACTTAATTGCTTTATGGTATAGAAAAAAGGAGGTTTAAGCTATGAAAGTTATAATTAAAAAAGTTAAAAGAGCGTTTGAATTAACTTATGATTTAGTTGAAAATCTATCCGAAGAACACTTATTATTACATCTTGGTGATTTACCTTCCAATAAAATTGGCGATCAATTGTGGTGTATTGCTGGAGCGAGGGAAAGCTATTTTAAAGCTATTCAAAAAGGCAGCTGGTCAGGCTTTAGTTGCTCTCTTCAAAATAATACATCTAAGACTGAAGTAATAAAGTGTATTTCAGAAAGCTGCCGAAATATTATGGAATTTATTGAGCAGGAGAAATTATCAGAAGATCAGTTGGAATTACTTGTCGATTTATTAGAGCATGAAGTTCAACATCACGGGCAGCTAATTAGATATATTTATGGAAACAATATAAATTTTCCCAAAAGTTGGAATGAAAGATACACAGTTTAATTAAATATAAACTATATTTACTAAATTTTACTTTAAAGTTTAATTTTATGTTGTAATATTCCTTAATAAGAATATCATATGATTGGATAGACAAAAAGCTTGCATCCTGCAAGCTTTTTGTTCCGTAAATAAAATTTTTACAGTTCCTTGATAAATTGGCCTTTTTTATAAAACAGCTCATTGTCTGCATATATTTCCCCATGCTCTTTCATATCGCAAAGCATATCCCAATGAATTCCTGACTGGTTTTTACCGCCTGTTTCCTTAGGTGCAGAACCGATTGCAGCATGTACGGTTCCACCTATTTTTTCATCAAACAGCATGTTTTTTGTGAATTTTTTAATTCCATAATTAGTACCGATTGCTATCTCTCCAACATATCTTGCACCCTCGTCGGTATCCAATAACGCCAGAAGCAGGTCTTCTCCCTTTGCCGCACTGGCTTTTACAACCTTGCCGTTACTGAATTCAAGCCTTATATCTTCAATTTCCTTGCCCATATAAATTCCGGGGAAACTGAATTTGATACATCCTTCTACAGTTTCTTCCAGAGGTGTTGTGAATATTTCTCCATCAGGAAAATTCATTTGCCCGTCACAATTAATCCATTTTCTTCCCTTTATTTTCATTTTCAAGTCAGTCTCTTCGGACTTGATATGAAGCGTTTGCTTTGTATTAAGAAAATCACACCATTTTTGCTGTTTTTTAGAAATTTTCCTCCATTCGGAAACAGGGTCATCATAATTCATAAGCCCTGCACCATAAACAAAATCCTCATATTCTTCATAACTCATACCGGCTTCCTGGGCACTGGCCTGTGTGGGGAATTGAGTACCGCACCATCTAAGTTCGTCGGGCATTCTGCCTAAAAGCTTTATGTATACGTCTTTGGAGGCTGTTTTAGCTTTCTTGATCTTTGATGAATCCGTATTTGACAATTCCTTTTCATTGTGCTCGCCCCATATACTCAGCATTACATCATAATTTTCCGATAAAAACCTGTATGATGGTTTTACAAATTCCAATTGCTCATCACTAGCTTCCCTATAGAAAATTGCGTACAATTCCGGCAAGGTAACATTTACGTCTATGTTTGCACCTTTTCTTGTAGCAAGACGGTATACTTCCTTTATAAGGGGATATGCCATATCCGATGCTTCAATTACAAAATAGTCACCCTTTTTGATTTTCAGGGAATAATCCACCAGAAGTTTTGCCAGTTTTTCAACTCTGATATCAGCCATATATAATTCCTCCATTTCAAATTAGAATCTTATCATAAAGCACAATTAATAATATATTAAATTTTTATTGATTATACAAGTAACATCTTACCATAAAGGTTGTGCTATTGTTTATTTTTTATATAATTGTCTTACATATAATTTATATGAATTGAGGATGGTTGATGCTGAAAATAGGCTTTTATGCCAGTAAGAACCAGGATCTGGAGCTCTATTATACCGGATTGAAAAAAAAGTGCCTGCTTGCAAAGGGGGCTGAAGTTTTATCAGCCAGCAACAAGACAGTAATTCATACTAATATAAAAAATTTATAATATCAAAGATCTCCTAATTTATAATGTAAAATTCTTAGATTCTGTTCTTACATATTCAATATATTTTGTCCGTATATTTTCAAAATCTTTAATATTTAACTCACCAATTTTATACATAAATTGTCTTCTTTGAACAAATTGTGTTTGTCCAATTCTTGCAGTGGATTTAACTCTTAAATTAGCATCTTTCCAATATACAATATTTCATCATATTGATCTTTATCTCTTGGTTCATGTTTAGTTACTTTAACTGATAATATTTCAAATTTATCTACATCTAGTACAATAGCTGGTCTCTTTAGAAATTTATCTTCATCTTCTTCCAAAGGAAACCTTACCTGCCAAACTTCACCCTCACATATATTTTTCATTTAATTCTAAGGTCTCCTTAAATATGTTTCATATTCTTTATCCCATTCAAATTCAGCGCGCCAAGGATCATTTTTTTTATAACTGTATCCCCATTGCTATTACGTTTAGTATTTTTTTCAGCTAATTTTCTAACCTTAAACTTATTATCTTTGAGGAATTTTTTGAAATCCATATTTTCATCCCCCTTATTTGTATTGTCTTTACACATATTATCACCACCTTAAAGTAATATTATATGTAAAGTGTACCCATATTATAACATTTCCAAAATAATATATCAATAGTGCTACATAAACTCCACAGTTTTTCCGGCTATATCATATTTGAATGGAAGCACTGCATTCATGTAATTTTGCGAATTTTTGCAGGCATTTATCCAGTACTTTTTGCAGTCTTTTTGTAACCTTGATATTTTCTTCCCACCACAGGTTCTTAACTGCAAGTAATTTTTGCTTCCTGTCCCGCAAAATTTCAATTCTTCCAACAAACCTGTCTCCATGTAAAATTGGAAGTACATAATATCCATACTTTCTTTTGGCAGCGGGGGTATATATCTCCCATTTGTAATCAAAATCGAATAGAGCATTTATTATTCGCCTGTCCCACATTATGTTATCAAGAGGAGCAATAAATTCCATCCGGTTGGAAACTGAATCTTCTTTTACTGCTTTATCAATAATGATTTTATCCTCTGATTTAATAAAAAACGGTGTGTTGATATCTTCTATTTCTACACAGGTTATTTTTTTATCTTTCAATACGCTTTCAAAGGCTTCAATCCTCTGGGGTGATTTAAAGCCAGATATACCAAGCCAGGCATCGCCGGATTTATTCCATAAGAGCCCGACTGCACCAATACGCCTTAAGACATACCATCTATAGTATTGCTGAGCTGTTGAATTGGGATCTGGTGTATCTAATATGTCCCCGGGTATTTGGTTTTCAGTCAAATCATAGTATTTCAGTATATTCTTCTTGTGATGAACTATGAGATCTCCTCTGAAATAAAGTGTTTCCAAAGCAGCACGTGACAATTTTGTAGGCGCCCATGACCAGTTTACAACGGTTTTATATTGAAGGTCGCTTGAACAAACAGGACCTTTTTTCCTGATTGTTTGAAATATATCGTTTGATATGGCATCTATTTCATCTTTGCATCTTTCATTCAGCTTTGATTTCTCTCTGATCCTTTCAAAGTACGGCCAGTCTGTAACAGAAAATATGGACATGTTCTTATCCCAATAATCAATAAGGTCACGACTCTCATACAAAAGCCTGTACAACATTTGGATATTGAATCCATTTACTCTGGATTGCAGGACCAATTCATGGTTTTTTCCACAGATATCAATGGGGTCATACTGTATACATCCTGCCTGCTTTATATATTGGAGTACTCCCTCTTCACCTTTGAATTTATAATCCCCATATAATCCGTGTTTCAGAAGCATATATTTCCTGGCTTGTGCTTTTGTGATCTTTAAATTTTTCATATCTTCTCCTGTTAAATATATTTTCTTTTAATATTATACATGAAAACATATGTTCTTATCAAGATATATTTTATTTTGAGCATTCCCCATTTTTAACATTGAAAAGATTTATGTGTATAATGAAACAGTTATCATTGGGAATGAATTTAGAAAATGTTAGTGTATAGGTTCTT
>JANQLN010000005.1 GCA_028280575.1 Clostridia bacterium | reverse complement strand
TGAAGAATAAAATTTACCTGATTGATAAACACTAGGTTCAATTCCAGCAAAAGCCACGAGCTTTTTGCAGAATCAAATCTTTTAATATCACCAATCTCGGACAGGATAGTTGCAGCTAAAATGTCCCCAATGCCTGGAATAGAGTGAAGTATGCTATAGTCTGTTCTGTGACATAAAGACTCAGCAATGTAGCTTTGCATGGATTGATACTGTTTCTGGTATTGATGAATCAGTTCTATGAGTGTAAACAATGAATGTATATGACTTTCGTAAACTTCTTGCTCTAGAGGACACTTATGAGCGGCAGCAATCAGGTCATTAACTTTATTGTTAACCTTTACAGATGCTCTATTTATTATTCCATAGATTTTACACATAATCTCTAGAACATCTTCTTTTTCAGTATTTAAGACACTTTTGGCAGCTGGAAAAAAATTTAAACACTTAATCGAGTATTTTGCATAAATATCATCAAAAACTTCTCCATAGTATGGAAAAGTAATATCAAGAACAGCTCCTGCCTTAGTCTTCAATAAGCTAATGTTTTTTGCTATCATGGACAAGGTTCTTGTTGAAAAACGTATTCTTTGCAGATCATCTGTTTTATAACTTATCGGTTTTAGTTCCAGCTTATAGAATATTTCTCCAAGCTGTTTTGAATCAACAATATCTGTTTTTACACGTCTTAAAGAAGAATATCTTTCTTTTTTAGAAACTAGTGGATTAATTAGTACTACCTCATAATTATTCTTCTTAAGTAAATCCATGATAACTAGATGATAGTGTCCTGTTGGTTCCAGAATCATGCAAGGCTTGTTTTTTGCGGCATATTCCAGGTTTTTGACAAATGAGATAAACTTGGCAAAACCTGTTTTTGTATGTTCAAAAGTAAGAGGTTTGCCAAAGATTTGGTGTCTTTTAATATAAGCACAAGCCACACTAAAAGACTTTGATACATCAATTCCTACTACAGACTGAATAATTATCAACCCCTCAATATTTTTTGACTGGTTAGACTCTCTACTCCTGTGACGCCATACTTTAGTGTGTGATACGGATTCTATGACCCAACCAGCTGAACTATAGTAATCACAATAGAGGTTGAACAGTTTTTTTACGGATTCTGTGACCCAGTAATCAACCTCGTTCTTCCCAGTCTATTGTCAGTATAACAAAAAGACTATCCAGAACGGATAGTCTAAACGTATTGATAATATTATAAAATAAAAGACGTATCCAATCTGGATACATCCACTATACTAATAATCACCCTGGCACGGTGATTATTTTAATTTAAATAATTATCCTAGCTCAGCCGTTACGGCTGGACTGCTTACATTTATATTATAACAAAAATTTTGACTTTAGTCAAAATTTTTTTATTACATAAGTAAGAAATGCTTTGTGGGCGGGACTCGGTAGTTTTGCAGCAGAATAAGTTATCCAAATCTTGAAAGGCTTTTTTTGTAAGGGGTTTTCTTAATATTTTTTTTAATTTTTTTGCATATTTTCATGGTATTATATGGCATAATGTGATATAATGTACTTAGAACACGAATAATTAAAGGGTGGTGCTTTGCTTTGTACCTAAAAAAAATGCATAACAAAAAAACTGGTCGAACATATCTTTCCATTGCACATAAATATAGGGATCCAATTAAAAAAACATCTACCGACCGCACAATTAAATCCTTAGGCTACCTGGATGAATTGGAAAAAGAATACGACAACCCTATTTCGCATTTTAAAGAGGTTGCCCGCAAAATGAATGAAGAAGAAAACTCCAGAAAGAAAGTGTCATTGTCCATTGACATAGATGAACAGTTGGAACAAAACACCAATAACCGTAAAAACTTCGGCTACGCAGCTATCCTTAAGGTGTACCATGAACTCGAACTACACCGTTTTTTCAACAACAAAGCACGCCATACTGACTTCAAATTCAACACCAATTCCATCATGATCCTGCTTGCCATATCAAGGCTACTTTCCCCCGGTTCAAAGAAAAAAGCTTTTGATGAAAAAGGAATGTATTTCGAAAGGTTCAATTTCTCCCTTGATGATATCTACCGTGCGCTTTCCCACTATGCCAGTATTTCAAAAGAGTTACAACGGCATCTGAATGAGAAGATAACCGTCAAATATGGACGCAATACAAAAACAATCTACTATGATGTAACAAACTATTACTTCGAAATTGACAGTCCGGATGAACTAAGAAAATATTCAAAGCCTAAACAAAACCGCAAGAAGCCTGTCGTACAAATGGGACTTGCAATGGACTCGGACGGTATTCCTCTACATTATGAGCTTTTTCCAGGTAACAAACTTGACAAAGAAACCTTCCGCTGTGTCATTGGTGAGGTTCGGCGTAATTACGATACAGACCGCATCGTCGTTGTTGCCGACATGGGTATTATCACAGGAGACAATATCTATTATCTAACAGGCGGTAAGAAAGATAATCCTTTAAACGGATACATTTTCAGTTTCTCCATTAGGGGCGGTACAGAAACATTCAAGGAATATGTGCTTGATGAAAAGGATTATACGGATCAAAAGGGAAAGCCTGTCCGGGAAGAAACGGAATTCAAGATCAAGAGCAGGGTAATAGCACGTGATATCAAGGTAACCATGACAAATGGTAAAAAAAAGACGAAAACAGTCTATGAAAAGCTGGTTGTATTTTGGTCGAAAAAATACTTTGATAAGGCACGGGCAGATAGAGCCGAAGTTGTTAAGAAAGCAATGGACCTTATTGCAAATCCGGTAAAATATACTAGAGCAACATCTTACGGCGCGGCAGCTTATGTAACAAACATTGAATTTGATAAAAAGACTGGTAAGGTACTTGAAAGTGAAAAAATTCCAAAATTCAAATCTGACAAACTTTTAGAAGATGAAAAATATGACGGCTACTATGCAATCGTCACCAGCGAACTTGAAATGTCTAACGGTGAGATTATTGATAAATACCGAGGCTTATGGAAGATAGAAGAAACTTTTAAAATTACTAAGAGCGAACTCAAAACTCGTCCTGTTTATGTGAGAATTGATGATCATATTGATGCCCACTTCCTAACGTGTTTTATCGCACTGACGATTATCAGGATTATTCAAAAGAAAACCCACAGGCAATACTCAACTGCCTCCATCATAGATTGCCTTAGGAGGATCTCCTGCTCTCTTGAAAAAGACAATTTATACATGTTTGACTACAGAAGCGAAATATCCGATGCGATTGGTGAAGCTTTTGGCATTGATTTCACTCGTAAAAGGTTGCGGCTCGGAGACATAAAAAAAATTTTGGGAGATACCAAAAAATGAGCTGTTTACCTACAACTTTTTGACATTGCATTAAGACCGATAACCCTCTGAGTACAAGGGGTTCGGTTGTTTTTTGCCTTCTTTTACTGCAAAAAAGAGGATATTATAACAAAAATTTTGACTTTAGTCAAAATTTTTTTATTACATAAGTAAGAAATGCTTTGTGGGCGGGACTGCGCTTTCCATCCCACAAAACATTTTTCTATTTTATGCAATTTTCTTTATTGCCTGTTTTATCATATCTTCTACTCTTTTTAGCAGTTGATCCTGTGACTTTTTTCTCTTTCCCTATATCCCATCTTTCGACAATCTGGTGGGTGTTACAGTTCTTGTAATCCCTATCATGTGCAATGATATTTGTTACTGATTCCCTGTATTTTCTCTTTTTTCCCCTGTCGGCTTCCATATACCTTTCATAATCAGATGCATGGTTAAATTCATACCTGGACCATCTATCAAGCTTCCATATGTTTTTACATTCAACAATTTTGTCCACTAATTATTAATTATGCAATTTTGTTTATATAGTCTATTTCAAAAGTATATGTTCCATTATATGACCAATGTTACCTTCTCCTGCAAATTTTGAAATATCAAAGAAATTCTAATTTATTTCTATCCACTCTAATTCATTTTCATCACCATGTACAGACATTTTTTATTTAAACGACCAGCATATACTTCGACCTTAATACTGAGTAAATGATATGTAAAATACTTCAATACCAAGTACTATAATAATTCTACAGTATGAATTATCAATAATTCAAGAGAAAAAACATTTATAATAAATAACTACTAGCAATTAATAATGGTTTCTACAGCCATTGAGTAGGTTAGTAATCTATTATTATACTTTCTTCCCATGTATCTGGCTTTTGTATCTCAAGAAGTTTGACTATTGTGGGAGCAACGTTTGCAAGTCCAAAATCCCCTTGCTTTAATTTGTACTGTGATGAACTATCACACAAAATAAATGGTACAGGATTTAATGTATGTGCAGTTTTAGCTTTCTGAGGTTCATTTTTTATTTCTTTTTCAAACATTTCATCAGCATTCCCATGATCAGCTGTAATAATTAATATGCCATTCACTTTATTAACTGCTTTAATAATTCGTTCAAGACATAAATCTACTGTTTCCACTCCAATTCTTGCAGCTGCAAAATTACCGGTATGACCTACCATATCACCATTTGGAAAATTGCATCTTAAAAAGGTATATTGGCCAGAGTAGATAGCTTCAACTAATTTATCTGTAATCTCTGCAGCTTTCATCCATGGACGTTGTTCAAATGGAGCCTTGTCTGAAGATATTTCCTCATATACCTCTAATACTTCATCAAATTTTTCACTCCTATTGCCATTCCAGAAATATGTAACATGGCCATACTTTTGAGTTTCCGACACAGCGTATTGTTTTAGCCCATGTTTTACAAGCAGTTCTGAAAGAGTATGTTTAATATCCGGGGGGCTTACCAAATACCGTTTAGGTAGCTTCAAATCTCCATCATATTGCAACATTCCTGCATAGAAAACCTTTTGGATAACGAACTCTGTCAAACTTATCAAAACTCTCATTCTCAAATGCTTTACTTATTTCAATAGCCCTGTCGCCCCTGAAATTAAAAAGAATAACACTGTCATTATCATTAATTGCACCTGCTAGGATACCATTGTCTACTATAACAAATGGAGGTAGATCTTGATCTATTACTCCAAGTTCATTTCTATATGTTTGGATAGCTGATGCAGCACTTTCAAATTGTTTTCCTTTACCTAAAACATGAGTTTCCCAGCCTAATTTAACCATATCCCAGTTAGCTTCATATCTGTCCATTGTTATCTTCATCCGTCCACCACCAGATGCAATTCTACCTTCAAAATCATCACAATTAAATTTATGAAGCAACTCTTCCAATTCATTAACGTATTTCAAAGCCGATGTGGCACCAACATCACGGCCATCCAACAGGATATGAATACGAACCTTTGAAACACCTTGCTCTTTTGCTCTCTCTATCATGGATTTCAAATGTGAAATAATCGAGTGAACATTCCCATCCGACAGTAGCCCTATAAAATGTAATGTTGACCTGTTTTCGATACAGTTGCTTGTAACTGTCTTCCATGTCTTTGATAAATACATCTTTCCACTTTCTATAGACCCATTAACAAGCCTTGCTCCTTGCGAATAGATCTGTCCACATCCAAGGGCATTATGTCCAACTTCACTGTTGCCCATATCATCATCAGATGGCAGACCAACAGCAGTTCCATGTGCTTTTATCTCAATATTAGGATAATTTTCAATCAGGTTGTCAAGTGTTGGTGTATATGCAGCCTTCACAGCATTACCATATTCATTTTTATTTATGCCTATACCATCCATTATTAATATAATTACAGGCTTTTTATTTTGCATTGTTCCCTCCAATAACTCCTTGTCTGAACCGGGTGGTAGTCAAATACTTAAATACATCCACACTAAGGATAACATATTTTTCTAGTTGAGTGAAGTATGGGTTTGCTACACTAAATCAGCTATTTGGATTGGCGAATAAAATAATCATTTTAACCTTTATACTGGAGGATTTGTACGTGGTGCTTAATCGGGATTCAATTATCCATAGCAAAGGCTGCTATAATGCTCTTCGACAATTAAAGTAACAGGACTTCAAATGCTTACTGTAACCACTGCTTTTAATCACTGACTGGTTCGGTTACTTTGAATATATAGTACTGTTTTTTTCCTGCTTTTTTTTCATAGCCCTGCGTCATGCATTTCCTGCTCATTTCCTCTTGGCAATACTTTGCTGGGCGACAGACCTGGTACTTTATATTATTTCTTTTGACATAAGAATACTGTTGCATTATCCCACTGCTTCACTATATCAACTTCACCAAATCCTGCCTTGCCTAATAAATCAGTCTGTGTTTTTGCAGTAAATGGTATATCAAAATGGTAAAATCCATCTGCTATACAATTGGTGTTTCGTATATGTTCATACTCTGCAATTAAACTATTTTCTTCCTCCATTGTCTTTACTGTATAATCGCCTTCAATATATACACCCCTTGTTTTAAGTGAAGAATGTATCTTCCTGTAAAGAGACAACTTCAATTCTCTACCAAAATGGTGTAGTGAGTATGTAGATAAAACCATATCATAAATTTCAGTTCCATAATCTATATCAAAATATGATTCACATACAAGATTTAATTGGGTTACCTTATCTTTATATTTTTCCTTGAGTTTATCTAGCATTTTACTTGATAGATCAACACCGGTCACTTCAGCATCAGGATAAATATTGAAAACTCTCTCAAGTTCCAATCCTGTCCCACATCCTAGATCTAATATCTCAATATTCGGCCTATTAACAGGTATGTACTTTGCAATTTCGTTATAAAACACATTTAAATCAAGCTTTTCAATCATATGATAATCATAGGTTTCTGCTCGATTATCAAAGAATTCACTCATTATCTCTATCTTCTTATCTGACACTATAATTACCTCATTTTTCCACTATAATTTATTATAACAATTATAGGTTATGCTGTATTTGCCTTCAAGTCAGTAAATAACTATAACTATTTTCTATTACATAGCTTTTTCCGTTCATGGATGGAACAGCTTTTGTAGGATCTGTTGCCTAACTCCTTTTTCTCCATGCTTTTGCGAATGTAAATCGTCACGTAGATTACTGTCCAAAATGAAAGTTTTCGCCAGCATTTTCCACTTCATGGCTCCATACTCTGGCTGACCTTTTAGTATTATATATTAAAATGCCTTTAACTTTTACTGGCATATTACCAGTTTTCTTCAAGTCATCTTCTGTGAAAAATATTCTTTACTTACTTTACATGCAATAGATTTTATAGCTTCATTTTCAGATTCTACATTTATCTACATGTTCCTTCTTTTTACTGCAAAAACATTAAAGGAACTGCAACTATTACAGTTCCTGCAACTAGTGGTCTGTTAAGTTAATAATTTGTGGTTGAATTGTAGTAGATTTTTTCGCAGTACAAGGCGGAGGAGGTGCGTCCGGCACTTACATGTAAGTGCCGGATAATCCGACGACAACGCTGTAATGCGGAAAAATATGCTGCAATTTACTATGAATTATTAGCTTAACAGACCACTAGGCTTATAAAATTTTAGTTTGCAAAAGCAGTATGCTTGGTTTTCCATTTTTCAAGTGCAATTCCAAGCCAAAAACCATATATTCCCAATGTAATTAAAGTCAATAACCACCATTTAATCCAATTTCCAAACAAACCAATAGCAGTTCCGTTGAATTTCAACCTGTGTCCATTTACAACTGTATGATTTATTTTCCAACCATACAATTTGCATAAGGCCCATGGGTAGCATATACCAACTGTTATTAGGGTTATTAACCATCCTGCTAACCTCCATCCAATTAGCTGCAATAGGGTTCCGTCAAAATACGATTCTCTTTGTTGTGATGTCGGCATACTGATATTTACATTTACCTGTTCCATACAATCACTCCTTCAATGTTTTATATTCATTATTCTATATTAAAATTGTATTTCCTCCATTCCGGAAGTTATTTAACCAATTTTAGATGGCGCTGTGAATGAAATTCAAAATTTCATTGATTACGTCAAAACAAAATATCTGACTAGAACAAAAAAGGAACCGATTAATTACGGTTCCTTTTTTGTTCCATCAATTTCTTATTCAAGTATTTCTACCTTTACATTGTTAAATTTATAATCAAACTTGCACTCAATACAATGTTAATATAATCAACATCAGATATTGCTTCAAAAAATATAACTGATTCTGCCTTTACTTTAGGTTCTATTATATCTGGTGCTTTATTAACATCCTTTAGTCAAGTAAGAGTCTTAATATTAAATTGTCAAGGTAGCGTAGTTTATAATTAATTCAAGACACATAAAAAACTAAAACAGCCCAACAGATAATAGTAATCATTAGATTGATAGACAACTTAGTTAAAGGTTTCCACAAGGATTTTGTAGATATATATACGCACAAAGCAGCTCCTATAAAACTAGTCAATATTATTATTACTCTAGTTTGTAACTTATCAAATCGGTTTTCTATATTTAGCAATGCTGAAATTCCAGGAATTTGACACGCAAAAGCTAATGAGTTTATAAGTAAGTTTATAAATTGTTTTCTTGTCATAGCTAAAGACTCCTAAAATAAGAATTTAGAAATAGGTTGTCCATTTATAGAAACCATATTCAAATAAGGTTAAATAGAATTTATGCGACTAAGGAGGCTAAAATATGAAATTAACCCTAAGAGATTTACTTACCGATACTTTCATAGATAAAACTGTTATAAACCAACAGGAAAACAGGGCGAAAAGATGGGCTGTTAAAAAACTTATATCAATAAAACGCATAATAAAAGCATTTTAATCTGATGTATCAAATATGTCTGAAATGGCAGATTACCTTGACATAACAGAAAACTTTTTGATAGACGCGTTTGTAAACTTATAACGCGTTCTGAAATAAAAATGTGTCCAAAACATAAAAATAGCTTCCAACTAATTTCTTGGAAGCTGCTATTTTACTGGCGTGCCTGAAGGGATTCGAACCCCTGGCCAACGGATTAGAAGTCCGTTGCTCTATCCGGACTGAGCTACAGGCACATATCATTTTTGTTTTGGAGCGGGTGATGGGAATCGAACCCACGCAATCAGCTTGGAAGGCTGATGTTCTACCATTGAACTACACCCGCACACTATTCGCCATTGCCTTAACTATTATACTTATTAGCACATCGTTTGTCAACATTAAATAATTTTTTTTAGTGAACAGTAACAAATAGTTTAATAATTGAGTGCAGTACTATTATTACATAATATTACTGCTTTCATAATACCTGAGGCTGGGTTATAATATATACTATCATGATTGCTACAGCAAAGTGCAGGAGGAAAATTAATGGATTTTATAATAGAAAAATTGTACCTGCTTCCAGGTATATTGTTGGGTTTTTCATTTCATGAATATGCCCACGCCCGTGCGGCCGTCTGGCTGGGTGATGATACGCCGAAGCACCAGGGAAGACTTTCTTTAAACCCTATTGTACATATTGACATAGTTGGTTTTATTCTAATCATTATTGCAGGATTTGGATGGGCAAAGCCTGTCCAGATCAATCCGAATAATTTTAAGAACAAGAAAAGAGACGACATGATAGTTTCTGCTGCAGGTCCCCTGATGAATCTTGTTATTGCGCTGTTATTCGCAATACTGATAAAACTGGTGAATCAAATACCTGAAAGCATGCTAAGTTACAATATATATGTAATAATATTGGGTTTGCTGCGCTATACAATATGGATAAACGTCGTGCTTTTTGTTTTCAACCTTTTACCCATACCGCCACTGGACGGACACCACATCTTTTTCGGAGCTTTAAACCTAAAGGATACGGATATTTATTATAAATTCCTCAGGATAAGCCGGTTTCTTTTATTGGGATTAATCATAACAAACCTGCTTGAGAAGATTATTTTTCCACCAATCATCTTTATATACGAAAATATAATGGATATTTTCTTTTAGGTCTGCTTGCAAATTGAGATGTCTCACTTGCGTTGTTTACACATAGTAAAGCTTAGAATCAATATCAGAACCAATTTTTATTATTGCATAAGATTCATCCGTATTACCCCTGGATTCGGTCATACTTCCAGGATTAAGCAAGGTGTATCCGTTTTTACTTATAAGCGCTGGTACATGTGTATGTCCAAAAAGCAATAAATCAAGCTTCATATCCTGTGCCTTTTGATGAAGCTTATCATAGTTCCATTTTACGGAATACCTGTGACCATGGGTTATCAGTATTCTTTTGCCTTTAAATTCCAAAAGCTTTTCACCGGGTACATTACCTATCATAAAATCACTATTACCGTATACATATTCCATTTTCATATCAGGAAACATGGCGGCAAGCTTTTCCGCATCCCTGAAATAATCTCCCAGGTGTATTACAAGGCCGGCGTCCCTGTTACGTTTCATAATCTTAACAGCTTTATCTATATCACCATGAGTATCACTCATAACCAGAATTTTCATAAACCTCACCAAACTCTATTTATATTTATGCATTAAATCAAATGTACTTTTTAATACTTTCTTTAAAAAGCTTCAGTGCATTTCCCCTATGACTTATTTCATTTTTAAGTTCTTCATCCAACTCTGCCATTGTTTTCTGAAACCGGGGTACTAAAAACACCGGGTCATACCCAAATCCATTCTCTCCATTGGGAGTATCGGTAATATATCCCTCACATGTACCCCTGACAGTAAAATAACTTCCATTTTCCAGTATTGCGGCAACAGCGCATACAAATCTGGCTTCACGCTTTTCTATGGGTATGTCTTTCAACATTCCCAAAAGCTTAACCAAATTATCATTATCACTTGCATTGTCTCCTGCAAACCTTGCTGAATAAATTCCGGGAGCACCATTTAAACAATCAACCTCAAGCCCTGAATCATCAGCCAGTATAATATTGCCCGTTACATCAAATACAGCTTTTGCTTTAATAAGAGCATTTTCCTCAAAAGTCATCCCGGTTTCTTCTATTTCAATGTCCACACCTGCTTCATCCATAGATATTACCTTAATGGGCATATCTGATAATATTTCTTTGATTTCCTTAAGTTTACCTTTGTTTTTACTTGCAACAATAAGCTTTTTCATTATGATGTAACTCCCAGTTTTTTAAATTTACTTCTCTTGCATATATCTTAAATTATGGATTGCTTAATGCTTCTTTTTGTATTTCAACCAGCTTCATAATACCCTCTTCGGCCAATGAAATCATTTCTAGAAACTGTTTTTTGCTAAAGGGGGCCTGTTCACCTGTTGCCTGTATCTCAATGAAACTGCCCTTCCCATCCATAATAATATTCATATCAACATGTGCATTGGAATCCTCTTTGTAGCAAAGATCAAGTAAAGATTCATTATTAACTATTCCTACACTTACAGCCGCTAAATAACCTGTCAAGGGCCATTCATCAATTGTTTTTGATTCGGTCAAGGTTTTGCACGCATCGGCTAAAGCAACATAAGCTCCGGTAATTGAAGCAGTCCTTGTTCCACCATCTGCTTGAATGACATCACAATCCAGTATAATTTGTCTTTCCCCAAGCTTTTTCAGGTCCACAACTGATCTCAACGCCCTGCCTATTAGCCTCTGGATCTCCTGGGTCCTTCCTCCTAGCCTCAACTTGCTGATATCCCGTTGGTTTCTAACCTGGGTTGCCCTTGGAAGCATTGAATATTCTGCGGTTACCCAACCTTCTCCTGTATCTTTTTTGAAAGGCGGTATCCTTTCTTCAACAGTGGCATTACATATCACCTTTGTATCTCCGGCCTCAATAAGCACCGAACCTTCGGCATGCTTTATGTAATTTCTTGTTATTCTCACTTTTCTGAGCTCATTATTGGCTCTTCCGTCAACTCTCAATTCCACATCTCCATCCCTGAGGTATTACTGGTAATCCCCACTAGTCTATAAAATCATTTATCCTAACAGGCGTTTTCATATATTCTGAAACATTGCTGCCTTCAGGCAGTACGGCCCTCGCTCCGTTAACCTTAAAATCAATCTTTTCATAATCATCAAATTGCTTAAAACTAAATAACAACTGCCCTAAAATATCATCCTCCCGTTCTGCTCCACTGTAATTCATTATATCTTCACTTATCTCAACCCTTATTTTACCGTTATCTAATCCCATATCCAAAAGCTTTATGTCCCCAGGGAGCTCTGAATAAATACCATCCTGGTATGCCTTTGCACTTAACCTCTGT
Organism: Clostridia bacterium; assembly: GCA_028280575.1. Lineage (GTDB taxonomy): Bacteria > Bacillota > Clostridia > Acetivibrionales > STF1-152 > JANQLN01. The sequence goes on along the minus strand of JANQLN010000005.1, from coordinate 13,177 downwards.
ATAATTTCACCGGCAGGTATCTCTTCCAGCGAACCGGTCTCAAAGGAAACAGGTACTAAAAATGATCTATCCAGGTTTAGTTTTTTAAGGTAATACACATCATACTTGCTCTTACCAATCTCTGCTTTTTGCCTTCCCGAATTAATCATTGTGTTTTTCCTATCAAATATACCACTTATATCATTAGCATATTTAAGCTTTACATTATCATATCCGTTTACCCATATTATAACCTTGTCAATAGTTTTAAACTGGGTTAGCGTATATACCACGGATGATACGATATTAAGCTCGGTAATCTCACTATTATATTCGAGAATTCCCCTGTTAAAATCTATCGTAGCAATTCCATTTTTAATATTTATCCCCAAAACTTCGGTGTTTTTAGGTAAAACCGGATACAATCCATAATATCCCACATCCTCACGGTTAACAGGCTTGTCTATAAGTCCGTTAATGGCAGCCCTGGCAATTGACTGCTGTTTTGGTACCCACCTTGTTACAGGTATAAGATACCCATTTTTATCCTGATAATATAATATTACGGAAATCCAGTTTTTGCGGTTATTATCTGTTTCCAGTAAATCTCTCTCTTTTTCCAGGCTATTCCCGGCAGCCTTTATTTCATTTTCAAGTATTTCGGTTTCATCTCCAATACCGGATTCCGTATCACCGCTGCTGTCACCGTCGGTTTGACCATTGGTAACTTCCGGTTCACGGTTAGCAGGTATGTTACACGCCGATAATGAAAAAACCGCCAAAATTAAAATTATCAATATTTTGTATCTCATGTTTTGCCTCCTTACAATAAAATCAACTATTTATTGTAATTATGGACAAATCTGAAATACAATATTATTTCCCATAAAATTATTCAAAATTCCTTTATAGATATGGTAGCACATTCAATGCTCAAAAAAAATCAGTAGATTATATAAATTCTACTGATTATTTTTATAAATATTTATTCAATCTCATAGATAAGGTTGTTTTTAATTATCAATAGTTTTCAAGGTTTCAACTATAGAATTGCATAGCGCCTGGGCGGCAGCCTGTTTAAATGAAGGATCCATGAGTTTTTTAAGTTCTTCCTTGTTGCTCATAAAAGCAATTTCGGCAAGAACCGACGGCATTACGGTTTCTCTTAAAACCGCAAAATTTGCCGTACGCACACCCTTATCCAAAGTTCTAAGATTGCCTATGAGATGCTTATGTACTATTTGTGCAAACTCATAGCCTGTAAAACTGGTTCCGTTCGGCCCCATAAGGCTGAATGTCATAGTACCTTTAAATTTATCATTATTAGGCATAGCATTGTTATGTATGCTCAAAAACAAAGCTGCATTTAACTCATTTGCAATATATGCCCTTTCATAAAGTCCTACATAGCTGTCATCCTTCCTTGTCATGTACGTTTTAATGTTCCTTTGGGCAAGCAGCTTGTTAAGCCTTAAAGCTATATCCAGGTTAATGTCCTTTTCATGTATTCCGCCGTATATTGCGCCGGGTTCTTTCCCTCCATGGCCCGGGTCAATGACTACAAGCCTTTCATCCACGTCAAAGGGTCTTATCAGTGTGATGGCCGTGTCCCTGGTCAGCGATCTGCTGCTTACATTATATTTAAACCTGTCCTTTGCCGCAAAAGTAATGGTAGTATTACCGGTGTTTTTACTTTTATCAACCTTGATATGCTTTAAGTATTTGTCATTTATATTGATGATACCGCTTCCTACACTGCCCACATTTTCCTTGAATGAAACGGTAAAGTTTCTTTTCGAAGAATCAAACCACGTCTGATAATGCTTCTCTTCAGACTTATCTCCACCTGTAAGCAATATATTATCAAGCTCCAGAAAAACCCTGTCACCGGTATTGTGATATAAAAGATTATAATAATCCGGTTTTCTGATATATATAACAATCCGGCTGCCTATTTCATTAATCGTAAAATCATACTGGCCTTTAAGATCTACTACCACTCTTATGGTTTCTCTATCATATTGTGCATACCTTATACTGTCTACGAAATTACTGTTTATTTTCTTGGTTGTAAGCCCGGGTACAGCACCGGTACTTTTAAAATCGAGTACTATCCTGTCCCCGCCTGAAAGCCTCATATAGTCATAATCTTTATAACCTGGAATATTCATTTTAATTTGCTCACTTACACCCATAGTGCTATGCTTTATATCAAGTGAAGCATCAGAAATCCGGTCTCCCTGCCTATCGGTAATTCCATTGTCAAATTCGGAATTATCTTCATCAGGAGTTTGAGTGTCATTATCAGGGGCGTTATTGCTATTGTTATCCGGCTTATTATTATTGCTTGTATCTTTGCCGTCTTCTGGATTATCGTCGTTGTTACCGGATGTGCAGCTCTTATATATGTATAAAATCAGCAGTCTTTCATTTTGCTTTAACTCATACCTGCACTCTGACTTTAAATCTATAACTACACGGACCGTACGGGTATCATATTGGGCAAAACGTATTGTCTCTATACTATTGCTGCTTATGCCTTTTGTTGTATATCCGTTGGTAGTAACAGTATCTAAAATATCAATAACAATCCTAAATGGATTTTGGAGCATCATTTCATTATATTTGGCTTTTTGGTCAAGGTAGATGACTACTTGCTCTCTCTTTGGAGTCACCGAATGAGCAACGCCCTGCATCTTGTTTGTTACAGAATTTGCCATTACCGGGCAAAATGTTCCGCTCAAAAAAACGACAATCATAACGACAATAAGACCTGTCTTTTTCATAAAAACCTCACCTTTTAACATTTTTCTTTAGTATAAAGTATATTATTTTCTATTATACAATATATTCCGACAAAATTGCTATATTTTTCTTTGCAATTCTCGCAATATTAATCTAAATTTAATTATATTGTAATCTATATTGAACGGCTTTAGTTCATGTAATGTGAATTTTAAGGCCATGTTTTATAAAAGTGTTACGCAGACAAGATCTGTAACAAATGAAATGATATTGATATTTTTTCTTACTTTAATTTTCTGATAATCCAAAAAACAGCAGACAAAATTATGCTTAAAATAATAGATGTCAGCAGGGGAAAATAAAATATGAAGTTTTTTCTCTTAATTACAATATCCCCCGGAAGCCTACCAATGCCAAGTTTTGAACCGGCTAGAACAAAGATTCCCAGCAGAATCAGAATGATCCCGGCGATTATGATATATTTTCCTAGTTGATTCATTGGTAAGTTTGTACACCCTCTTTCTTCTTAACTCTCGTAGTCAATTCCCAGATGGCTGTATGCAAGTTTTGTGGCTACTCTTCCCCTTGGAGTCTTGCTTATGAAACCTAATTGTATTAAGAATGGCTCGTACACATCTTCTATTGTACCTGTCTCTTCATTGATTGATGCTGCAATTGTATCCAGCCCGACAGGACCGCCGGAAAACTTGTTCATGATGCTAAGCAGTAATTTTCTGTCTATACCGTCCAGTCCTTTCTGGTCAACTTCCAATGCGTCCAGGGCTATTGAAGCAATATCAATGTTAATATTTCCATCTGACTTTATTTCAGCAAAATCTCTGACCCTTTTCAGTAATCTATTGGCAATTCTCGGCGTTCCTCTTGACCTGCATGCAATTTCAACGGCTCCGCGCTCGTCAATTAATACACCGAGAATCTGCGCGGACCTTTTGACTATTAGCTTAAGGTCATGGCTGTTATACATATCAAGCCTGCTTATTACACCAAACCTGTCCCTTAAGGGAGATGTTAATAATCCTGCTCTTGTAGTTGCTCCGATAAGAGTAAATCTTGGCAAGTCAAGTCTTATAGACCTTGCACTCGGACCCTTCCCTATAATAATATCCAGTGCATAATCTTCCATGGCCGGATATAAAATTTCTTCCACGCTTCTATTCATCCTGTGTATTTCATCAATAAATAACACATCGCATTCTCCAAGGTTGGTAAGTATGGCCGCAAGGTCCCCCGGCTTTTCTATTGCAGGACCGGAGGTTACTTTGATGCTGGCACCCATTTCAGAAGCAATAATATTTGCAAGGGTTGTCTTGCCAAGCCCAGGTGGCCCGTAAAGCAGCACATGGTCCAAGGATTCCTTTCTTCTTTTTGCAGCCTCTATAAATACTATCAGGTTATCTTTCACTTTTTTTTGGCCTATGTATTCCGTGAAATTCCTGGGTCTTAAACTGTATTCGTCAATATCTTCCTGTTTAACTTCACAACCTACAAGCCTTTCATCCTGCATAGATTTCCCTCCATACCAATTATCTTTTGAATTACCAGCCTTTACTTATTACATTCTTTTTCACCTGTTCATTGCCACCAGTGATTTTCTTATAACCTCCTCAAGAGTGTCATTATCTTTTGAGGAGACCGCCACAGCCTTTTGAGCTTCCATTGCCGTATAGCCAAGCACCATAAGGGCACTTACAGCTTCACGATATATGCCGTCAGCTGAAGAAAAGCTTATTTCCTTTTTATTTTCATTCTCAAAGCATAACTGCTCCTTTTCAATCTTATCCTTAAGCTCAAGTATTATCTTCTGGGCAGTTTTACTTCCGATTCCCTGTGCTTTTGTGAGGGTTTTAACATCGTCACTGACTACGGCGATTCCAAATCCTGATGGCTTGACGGTAGATATCAGCGAAAGTGCGGCCTTTGGTCCAATGCCTGAAACTGATATAAGAAGCTTGAACATGCTAAGCTCTTCCCTTGTTGCAAAGCCATATAAATCCATCATATTCTCCCTGACATATAAAAGAGTATGTATTTTCATCTCTTCTTTTTCTCCGGCTCTCTGTGCAAGTTCCAGCGTAGTAAAAGCCGTAAATATTCTGTATCCTATGCCGCCTGTTTCAATAACTATATAATCCACACCACTACCGCAAATTTTTCCCTTTATGTATTCGTACATACTGCCTCCTTAAATACCTTTGCTTCCCAAGCCTGCCATTTTACTTGAATGGGCATGGCATATTGCAACAGCCAGCGCGTCCGCCGCATCATCAGGCTTCGGAATCTGCCTTAAATTTAATATGGCACTTACCATTTGCTGTACCTGTGCCTTTGAGGCTCTCCCATAACCCACTACCGCCTGCTTTACCTGCAGCGGTGTATATTCATAGATACAGGCCCCCGATCTGGAAGCGGCCAGCATCGCCACTCCCCTGCCATGTGCTGCCGTCAGTGCCGTTTTTATATTTTTACTGAAAAAAAGCTCTTCAATGGAAACAGCTTCCGGCTTGAATCTTTTCATAAGGACTGTGAGTTCCTCATTTACTATCATAAGTCTTTTGTGAAACTCCTGTTTAGCCTTCGTCGTTATAACACCGTAGTCCAAAACCGAAAATTTGTTCCCCTTATATTCTACTACACCATACCCTGTAATTGCAAATCCCGGGTCTATACCCATTATTGTCATTCTAAGCCCCCGATAGAATATTTTTTTATGCAGCATATATTTTAACGGCAATTAAATTATGATAAAATAGCTTTTATTAAACATTTGCTTATTATTAAAACAAGTGTTGCATAATTATACGTTGTAATGTATAATTATAAAAATAATGCAGTTAAAAGACATACAGCAACTTGTTTAATTGTTATTATAGCATAATAAAAGTTAATCATTATATAAAGTACAAAAAATATTTGCAAAAAATTAAAACCGTTTATAATGGGCTACAGAAGGAGGAAGTTAAATGGGTAAAAAAGAAAAAGTCGTATTGGCATATTCCGGTGGTCTTGATACTTCCATTATAATACCCTGGCTGAAAGAGAACTATAATTACGAAGTTATTGCAATGGCAGCCGACTTAGGCCAAAAGGAAGAGCTTCACAATCTCAATGAAAAAGCTATCAAAACAGGTGCAAGTAAAATATATATTGAGGACCTGAAAGAAGAATTTGTCACAGATTTTATATTCCCTACTCTAAAAACACATGCTGTTTATGAAGGCAAATATTTGTTAGGCACATCATTTGCAAGACCCATAATTGCAAAAAGGCTTGTAGAAATTGCAAAAAGGGAAGGTGCTTCAGCTATAGCACATGGTGCAACCGGCAAAGGAAATGACCAGGTGCGTTTTGAACTGACCGTAAAAGCTTTGGCTCCGGCTCTCAAAATCATTGCCCCGTGGAGAATCTGGGATATAAAATCCAGGGAGGACGCTATTGACTACGCTCAAAAAAGAAACATACCAATCCCGGTATCCAAGAATGATAACTACAGTATGGACAGGAATTTGTGGCACTTAAGCCATGAAGGTTCGGACCTTGAAGACCCATGGAACGAGCCTGACTATGATAAAATACTAAAGCTTATGGTTCCACCGGAAAAAGCACCGGATAAGCCATCTTACGTAGAATTGTATTTCGAGCAGGGCATACCTGCCAAAATCAATGGAAATAAATATGGCCCGGCAGAGCTGATTGAAGAACTTAATAAAATAGGTGGAGAAAACGGTGTAGGTTCAATTGATATGGTTGAAAACAGATTGGTTGGAATGAAATCACGAGGTGTATACGAAACGCCGGGAGGTACAATACTTTACGCAGCGCACAAAGAGCTTGAATCCATTTGTCTTGACCGTGATACTCTGCATTACAAGGAACTGGTTGCACACAAATTTGCCGAACTGGTTTATTACGGCCAGTGGTTTACACCGCTTAGAGAGTCAATTTCCGCCTTTGTTGACCACACCCAGCAAAATGTAACGGGAACTGTCCGCATGAAGCTTTATAAAGGCAACTGTATTCCTGCCGGGGTAAAATCAGATTATTCACTTTACAGTGAAGAACTGTCAACTTTTGGAGAAGATACGGTATATAATCAAAAAGATGCTGAAGGATTCATTAATCTGTTTGGTTTGCCTATGAAGGTTAAAGCCTTGACCGATATGAAAAATAAATGATATTTAAACCTAGATTAGGAAGTGATATTTAAATGAAGCTTTGGGGAGGAAGATTTACCAAAGGAACTGATAAGTCGGTAGATGACTTTAATTCATCAATACGCTTTGACTGCCGCATGTACAAACAGGATATAAGGGGAAGCATTGCCCATGCCAGAATGCTTGGAGAGCAAGGTATCATAACTAAAAACGAATCATCTTCAATATGTAATGCTCTGGAAGAGATACTTTCGGACATTGAAAATGGCATGGTGGAATTTGAAAATGATGCGGAAGACATACACATGAATGTGGAAAGGCTGCTTATCTCCCGAATTGGCGATGTGGGTAAAAAGCTGCATACAGGAAGAAGCAGAAATGACCAGGTAGCCCTTGATACGAGAATGTATATAAAGCAGGAAATAATTGAAATAAAATCCATGCTTGTCGGGCTTGAAGAAACTTTATTATCCTTAGCGGAGCAAAACCTGGACACAATAATGCCGGGCTATACACACCTGCAAAGAGCTCAGCCCGTTACTTTTGCACATCATATGATGGCTTATTTCCAGATGCTTAAAAGAGATTTGGAAAGACTGGATGATTGCTTCGGGAGAACTGATTTTATGCCCCTGGGCTCAGGCGCACTTGCAGGTACAACCTATCCCCTGGACCGGAAAATGGTGGCAGAAGAACTGGGTTTTGCGCAAATAACACAAAACAGCATGGATTCTGTAAGTGACAGGGATTATGTAGTTGAATTATGCTCATGTATTTCTATCCTCATGATGCATTTAAGCAGGCTGAGTGAGGAAATCATTTTATGGTCATCCCATGAATTCAACTTTATTACACTTGATGATGCATACAGTACGGGCAGCAGTATTATGCCCCAGAAGAAAAATCCGGATGTGGCCGAATTGGTCAGGGGCAAAACAGGTCGTACGATAGGCAACCTGGTAACACTTCTGTCAATGATGAAATCTTTGCCCCTGGCATATAATAAAGATATGCAGGAAGACAAGGAAGCGGTCTTTGATTCAATTGATACGGTAAAAATGTGTTTGCCTGTATTTACAAAAATGCTTGCCACAATTAAGATCAACAAAGACATAATGTACACTGCAGCCGGTCTTGGCTTTACCAATGCAACAGATGCGGCCGACTATCTTGTCAAAAAAGGCGTTCCCTTTAGAACTGCTCACGAAATAACCGGCAAGCTGGTGCTTCATTGCATAAAAAAGGGTATTAGCATAGAAAATTTGCCCCTTACCGAGCTTCAGCAATTTTCCGTACACTTTGAAAATGACTTATATAATAGCATAAGGCTTGAAAGCTGCGTGAATTACCGCAATATATTGGGAGGCCCCGCAAAAGATGCCGTAACAGGTTCCATCAAATCGGGCAAAGCATTTATAGACAGTTTGAAATGAAGCACGGTGCAAAGCATACCCTGATCATTATATTATGCTGGGTTAAATCTATGTCGATGTTATTGATTTTTATTCCCTTATCATTGAGTGTATGTTTAATTTCCCTGGATATCCTCTTTTCCAGGGCAATATCCCAATTTTCTGTTTTGAAAAATCGATTGAATAAAAACATGTAAAATGACCCTTTCCATACATATATTTTTATCGCAATATCCCCTCTATACAATAATATAATATTTCCCTTTTATTGTATATTGCAAAAAGACCCGGATATATATATCCGGGTCTTTTTGCAATTAACTCCTTTTTACCTTTTTATCCAGGGCTTTTCCAAAACTGTACCATGAATCCCTTAGCTTAAACCGCATCTCCTCGTCAATAGTACGTTCTATTACATCATTCAAGCCTTTTCTCATCTCAAAGTACTCAATAAGGTTAAACTCAGGCTTATCAAGGAGTTTATCCATATCGGCTATCCATTCCTTTATATGTTCAGAACCTATAAAATCCTTTTCAACCTTTTTTTTCAAGTGTGCAATTACAAGCTTTACAGCCTTCCTTTTCACATCATTATCTGTCTGTACTTTTTTTGCCTTTGCCATTCTCAACACTCCTCACAGCATAATATATTGTTCCCAAAATACAAAATGACCATAATATATATCATGGTTTCCCTTTATACTAATACTTATAATAAAAAAATGCCCGTATGGATAAAGAAAGAACTCTATTTTAAGTCTATTATATCACAACAAAGGTTTAGTGTAAACTTTAATTTTCCAGATAATGTTCTTACTGTTTTTTAACAAGATAAACTTCCTTTTTCATAGAAAACACCTGCTAATCTGTAAAGTATACCCTTTATTTTCAATAAACTACAAGTTCAAATCCCATAATATGGTCTGGTGAGACAATTGGCTCCCTGGATTGTGGTATGCTTATAATACCAGGCTTACCGTCGCTGATATATTGCTGCTCCCTGGACAATATATCCAGCCACCAGTCTAAATCCGCATCTACAGCAACTATCCCCGGAGCCCTTACTCTTTGAAGCAACAGGGGATTGTATTTACTTGAAACCGGAGATGGCGCGGGGGATGCTCCTACCTTAAGAACCGCTCTGTTTTCATATGCAACATTTTTGTACTCTCCCCTGTAAATATATTCCCTCAGGCTTTCTGAAGGTATTGCTCCATAAGGAAGAGATAAATGCTCCATTTCATATCCCGGTATGATTTCCATCAATTTGTTATTATTACCGCCAATTTGCTTTTGAAGCTCATCAGGCTGTTTTAAATTGGCAAGATTTGCATGGTTTAATGTGTGGTTACCTATTTCAAAGCCCCTGTCCAAAAGATAACGTAACCTTTTTTCAGTATCGCCTTCGCCAGGAAATATATTTTGCCCGAAATTTACAAAAAAGGTACCTTCAAGGCCAAAATCGGGATTTTCTCTATTGAACTTTTCCATAATACCCACTGCCGACTCGGGGTTCACAATAATCTCATCACCGTCCTTAATAAGATTAAATTGCCCCTTACTGGCATCATCAAATGTAAAGATAATTGGTATACACCCTGCCGGTAAGTCAATTGTATTATTTATATAGTCACTTAAGCTTATAAGCCGGTAATCCAGTTCATAAAGTTTTTCGAGCAAATCCTCAAACTGCTTGAATGTCATGGTATAAAGCTTGTCTCCCGATTCATATTCCTTTATAAAATTGTGAAACATTACCACCATTATCTTACCGGACTCATCAGGTTTAATTTCATTGTAGTCGATTTCTTGCAGGTCCTCTTCCTTATCGGTGACTGCCTCTTTATTATCAGTGCTGTCAATATCATCCGCATTATCCTCCGGAACAGTTGGTTCTTCTTCACCAGAGATTGTCTCGCCGTCATTGGGAGTTTCCACAACCGGGTCTGTCCCGTTTAATATATTGCCGTTCTTATTGAATTTTAGAGTAGCACAGCCTGTCACTATGAAAACAAATAAAAGGCATGCTGTAGTAATTTTTAGTATTTTTATCATATGTTGTCATCCTATTTTACAATTTTTTTTACTTCTTTATTTTATTATATATTTTTATCAGCATTTTTACAATTGAATTATTAATTTGATAAATAATAATTGGATTGTATCGCTTTCAAATTGTGTATCGCAAAATTGATGACATTCCTATAAGCTTTGTACATTTTATAAGTGTTCTTTATTTATTATTTTTATCATATTATATTCATGTAGCTCCTACAGAAAGGCATTAACAATGATTTTTTTCCTCAATTTAAAAAAGCGGGTTTTTATATTAGCCTTTTTGCCCCTCATCATCTATCTGGTAATTGGGTTAAGTTTTTATGAAATGTCCTCCGTAGCTGTGACAACTTCTACAGTGAAAGAGGAATTCAAAAACACTATACAGCATATTTTTGATCAAAGAAATCAAGCCATACTCGATAACAGCAAAGAAATTCTGAAATCCTTTTATAATACGTCTTCAAAATACGGCACCTGGGCATATGAGCACCAGGAAAGGAAAATGCAGTACCTTCATAACTGGGCTGAAAAGCAAAGTATAGTTTTTACAAATATTGCCTCATATATTGAAATAAGATCGTTAAAGCATTGGAGTGAAGGATACAAAAGTTACATGATGGTATCTACAACATATACATACAACTACACAGACGAGCCTGAAAGCATCAATTCATTTCGAATAGGGACATATCACTCTGTAAACCTGCTGGATAAAAACGACCGGTGGGTTATAAACAAGGAATGGTACACCGACCCATTTGCCGATTCACTGAACTTGGATGATATAAAAAAGGAAGAATTTAAAAGTATTATTTTGAAAAGCAGTCCAAGAGATTTTTCAGACCTGAACCCCAGAAGGATATCGGCGGTAGATTATGCCGATCTATACTGCGGTGCTGCCGGAACCAAGGAGCTGGGATTTAGCTACAACAATAAATACAGGGATTACAATCCTATAGGGGGCGACTGTGCCAACTTTGCTTCTCAAGTGCTATACGAAGGAGGGGGCTTCAGGAAAACATCTTCATGGAATTATGGCAGGGACGGAAGCAAAGCATGGCTCAATGCCCAGGCTTTCAAAAGCCACCTTTTGTACAGCGGCCGGGCTTCATTGATAGCTTCAGGTACCTACGAAAAGGTATTTAAGCCCTCCTTCAAGCTTTTACCCGGTGATATTGTAGCATACGAGAAAAAAGGAAAGGTAAAACATGTATCTGTAGTAACAGGCGCCGACAGTAAAGGGTATGTGTTGGTTAACTGTCATAATACCGATAGATACAGGGTTCCCTGGGATTTAGGCTGGAGCAATAAAAATATCAGGTTCTGGCTGATCCGTGTACATTATTGACGGTAAAATTATATTAATTAATTTCTGAAGTAAGGTCAACGCCAAACCATTTTTCAGAGATTTTTTTTAGATTTCCGTTTTTCCTCAATTCATCCAGGCTTTTATCAACCCTCTTCATCAATTCGACGTTATCTTTTTTAAACATTACTCCAATAGGCTCACTGATGAATTTCTCTTCGGCAAGCTTATAGCTCTCAGGATCAGAATTGACAAAATACCTTGCAACTATCTCGTCAACAACAATGGCGTCCAAGTCTCCTGATTTCATATCAATAAAAGGTTCCAGCACCTTCTCATATTCCTTGAGCTCAAAAGGAATATTTTTCTTTATTTCCATGCAAAAATAATAAGCCCCTGTATTTAATTTGCATCCTATTTTCTTGTCCAAAAAATCTTTTGTACTTTTTATTTCATTATTAAACGGCTTAACAACTATAATTTGTGAATTGTTAATATATGGCTTTGTAAAAATAAAGTCTTTTTCCCTTTCTTCAGTTATGCTTGCGGACGAAATGGCGCAATCAAACCTATCCGCTTTCAGCGCCACCAACATATTCTTCCATTTGCTGCTGACAAGTTCTATCTCCACTTCCATAACTTTTCCCAGTTCAATGGCAAGGTCAACATCGAATCCCACCTTTTGGCCTTTGGCATTTATATATCCCATCGGCTGATGGTTGAAATCCATACCCACTCTCAAAGTTTCACTTTTTTTATCCTCTTTGGAACCGCAAGATGAAAGCAATATAATACCGGCTGCTGCTAAAAGAAAAAGCAGCATGCCGTACCTTAAAAAAACACATCTTCTCAAAGATACTTCTCCCCTTAATATAAAGACCTCTCTTTTATATTTATGCAGGTTACCTGTAATATAGGAACCTGTTATCTCGTTTTGTATTTAAACAAGTATACTTCCATTTTCAACCTTTATGACAATTCCATCTCCCCAGAGTCTTTCAAGGTTATAATACTCACGGTTTTCATTGTCTAAGACATGTACGACAATTTCACCGTAATCCAGCAAAATCCATTTTGCCGTATTGTATCCTTCCTTGTGCAAAAGGTCCAATCCAAAAGATTCGCTATTGTGCTCAAGTTCTTCGGCAAGCGATTTAATGTGCCTGGATGATGTACCGCTGCAAATGACAAAATAATCAGTAATTATTGAAAGCTTCCTGATATCAATTACATTGATGTCAAAAGCTTTTTTATCATCAAGTATTTCAACTACCTTTTTTACTTTTTGGTTTAACATTAAAAACAAATCAGCCCTCTCCGCAAAACAGTTTTACTTCTTTTATTATATCACAGATAAAAACCGGTTTTCAACTTATATAAAACCTAAGCAATTTGCGTTGTATCAATTTCAATCAAGGATCATACTAAATGTTGTATATGCTTATTATTCATACTACTAAATTTAGTATGCTCCATTAAGAAAATCATAACAACGCAAATTGCTC
>JANQLN010000035.1 GCA_028280575.1 Clostridia bacterium | reverse complement strand
AGACTGCGAGGAAAAAGAGGACAGGCTTTATGAAAAGCTTAGAAAGGCGCTGCCCCAGGATATGGTGCGTGATTTAAACAGGTACGGCGATGTCCACCTGCTGCAAAGGACACTTACAAGGGTATTCTTTTACAAGCACGGCTTCAAGGACGCAATGGCCTTTTCCAGGGTTGTGGAGGAAAAGAGGGAAAATGTGAGGCTGGACATAAAAATATTATAAAATAGGATTTTCAGCATGGGAGCCTGCACAACCGCCTACAGGCCCCATGCCGGAAATACCAGGACCATTTTTAAGCCGGAAAGATAATTGATGTAAACAAGGATTCTGTAATTATCTTTAAAGCAAGGGACAGAAAATGGCTTGAAAAGTCAGTAATAGGGCAGGAAAAGCAGAATACGGATAACATGATTTAGTCGTCGAGGCAATAAAAACAGGAAGAATTCAGGTTGACAAAAACCAGTAAAATAGTATAAAATCACGTTATAAGTATTGGTATTACTGATGTCGTCGACCCCCTGGGTTTTTTGCACTGTGAGAGGTTGACGACAAAAAAGGTATAAAACTAGAAAGCAAGCTCTTATTTCAAGAGCCTTTCACCGATTTTGTACTGGGTTTAAATCTTACCATAGTGGTATTGAAATTCGAACAAAGCTTTCAAGTGTGATGCAATGGTTGTGGGTTTAAATCTTACCATAGTGGTATTGAAATTATTTTTGAAGGAGATATTCATGTGTTGTCATTTTTCAGTTTAAATCTTACCAGAATGGTATTGAAATTTGTCCACATAAAATTTCCCCAATTGCTTGTCATTTGTTTAAATCTTACCAGAGTGGTATGGTATTGAAATTTGGAAATCAATAATTGCTACAAAGGAAGCGTAAGTACTTGACAATGAACTACTGAAAAAAAACAATAATAACAGGAGGTCTATTATGAATAATGAGATGATAGAATTACTAAGAAATGTAGATAAAAAAGTTGATGGAATTGACAACAGGCTTAAAAAAATTGAAATGTCCGTTGAGAATAATATAACTGATAAAATAAACATACTTTTCGAGGACAGGGACACGTTACACAATAAAATTGACAGCATCCAGAAGGACATTGCCGATATCAAGAAAAGAGTCAAGGGGACGTTTTGTTTGACTTGCTAATTAAGCTTTTTGAATTATATTTCTTCCAAGAACCCTTCAAGTGCCTGATATTTGCACCTGTTTTCATTTTTATCTTTTTCTACGCGATTTTTCTTGAATGAATATCCAATGTATCCAATGCCTTCACCTATAATTTTCTTTAATCCATCATCTTTATATCTCACCCTGTCATAATAATCCAGACATTGGTCATCACTTTTTTCCTTCATTAATACTTGAAAAGTAACCAAAACAAATTACAATAATTTTTCATTTTGGTTATTACTTATAAAGAGGTTTCTTTTATCTATTCCCCGTAATATGACAAATTCCTGGTTTTACTTATCATTCTGACTTTTTTTGGGCATATTAATCATCTCCCTAATAAATATATTATTACACAGTTAAAGTCAAACAAAACGTCCCTTTGACTCTTAAGCCTTATCTTCATCAATGTGCCCTATTTTAATTCATTGAAGTTATTAGATGATTGTTTCATCTCTAGATTTCCAATTAATTCTCGTGGTAACATAGTGGTATCAAAACTACCTGAAATAGTAATGAAATTGGGGAATACATTTGACTTATCCCTATCCGGGGATTAGTTCACATTGTCAATTGTGCTTATAAACTCATCAGGCAATATTGTTTTTACAGGAGAGTTTTCAAAGTCTTTTAAGTTACGTGTAACAATAAAATCTGCTTTTACTTTTTTAGCACAAGTGGCTAAAAGAGCATCTTCATAATCAGGCATATCCAAATCAAGTGCTTTGATGCAGCTGTTTTTATCTACATTTATTATATCGATAATACGAAAAAGAGTTTTTAAAATCTCTTTTGCACGATTAGTATCTTTTAAATGCTTCTGAATCAGATAATAAATATCAGTTACTGTACTTGCAGTTATAAAGGTCTCAACCCTCTTTTCTGAAGCCAATAGAATTATTTTTTCTGCTGAAACATTAAAAGGTTTCCGAGTCGCTAATGCATCAATAATTACATTTGTATCAATCAATATTCTCATATCGTTTTAACCTTTCCTCTTTTGCTTCTTCAATGTCAGATGTATTTGGTAAAATGCCAAAAAGAGATTTTGCTGCTGCATTTAAATCCTCCTTTTCAGGCACCAATTTGGCAACTGTTTTACCATTACGGGTAATAATAATCTCTTCCTTGCCTACTAATGAAAGATAATGACCAGTATTCATTTTAAGCTGTGTAGTTGTAATAATCATACCAACACCTCCCTAAATTAATAGTATATTTATATTATATGAAATAAAGATCTGATTGTAAATAACTGATTAGTACTAATTTTGTATAAATCAATAAGTTATTACTTATCAACTTATATTGTGCATTCATTTCTTTTTTTAATGAGTACCATATTTGTCCGGATCAGATTTGTTAGCTATATCCTCAACAGCTTGCCTTCACCCGTGATGCTGACGCTTATCGCCATCAGTATCATTACGTAAAAAAGATCTGAAACTCCATACTATAGTGTATGTACTTCCTGTACCATCTAAACATTATTTCACAGCTTTCAACTTTTTAATGGCAGTAATCTTTTTATTTTTAGGCAAAAAATGCTCCTCCTTGTAGTAAATAATTTTATTATTACAGCTGTCTACTGCAAGGGGAGCATATCAAAATCGTGTAACCTTTTTATTTTTCATTAAATATGAAGATCCCGCTTATTGAATATAGCTATACCGCCTGTGTACAGAGCTGCCGCACTCAGGATAAATGCAATCATCCCGATATAGATAAAGCTGTCGCCCTCGACTAACTTGTTTGGATCAAACAATGCATACATAGATAAGTTACCGATCCACCTGCTGTTAGTGGAATTGCCCAGCATTTGCAATACTAAAAACCCGACAGGTATGCCGATGCCTAGCCCCAGGCTATGTTTGCTCTCGGTTGCAATGCAGGAGGCAAAAAATCCAATGCCACCAATTGCGAAGTACATCAGTAAGGCATAGAAGTTAAGGAAGATGAATTTACCGATGTCCAGCTCACCGGGAAACATGCCTTCGCATATCAATATTCCAAAAACAGATATCACAGCAAAAAAGGCGGTTATTGATGCGAGGCTGAACATTGCCTGAGTCAATGCGATTTTTTTTCGTGAATTTGTAGTACATAGCAGGTATGCCATACTGCCCTTGTCAATATGCTTCGCAAGAATGCGGTGGTTAACCACAATTGAGATAATCAATGGAAACATGAATAGCAGCATCCCATACATAAAACTGATCAGCATGGTCAGAAGTGTGGTGCCTATTGAACTAAAACCAAAAGCATCAATCAGTTCTTGTGGCATCATCTTCATCATATCCTCCAACATCTGGCTTCCCTGCGGATCATATACCGACCCTGTTGTTGAGAAATAGAAAATAAAGATCAGCGTCATGATAATCCATATGGTACGGTTCGTTTTAATGTTCGATTTAAACAATGTCCATGACATACTAAACAGCCTCCTTTCCATAATACCGAATAAATATTTGTTCAAGAGTTTGTACCGCTACATCAAGGCTTGTGACATTACAGGCTGCCAGGGTTGAGCACATCTTCTTGTAGTCGTTACTTATAAATATTTCAACCCTGTTGTCATCTGCCATATTAAATTCCAGGCCGCTTGCTTTGATTTTCTCAATATCACTGATACCTGCTACCGTAACAAGGTAGCTCTTGCGCAGCGACGATTTAAGAGACGCTATTTCGCTGACTGCAACGATTTTACCCTCACGTATGATTGCGGCACGCTCACAGGTACGGTCCACTTCATCAAATATATGCGATGACATCAGTATCGTTTTGCCGCGTTGTTTCTCTTCAATGATCAGTTTTATAAACCGTTTTTGCATCAAAGGGTCAAGGCCGTTTGTAGGCTCATCAAGAATCAATATCGCAGGGTCATGCATAAAAGCCGTTATCAGCCCCACTTTTTGCTTCATGCCTTTGGACATCTTTCGTATTTTTCGATCACTCTCAAGTTCAAAACGATCAATAAGCCGGTCCCGTAGTTTTGTGTCTTTCATCCCGCGCATATCGGAAACGAACTTCATGAACTGCATCCCCGTCATGTTATCGAAGAATGCCATCTCACCGGGTACGTAGCCAAGCTTCTGTTGTATTTCAGCAGTTTTTGTCCTGCAATCAAGCCCACCAATACTGCAGCTTCCGCTGGTGGGGCTTGTAAACCCCAGTAGATTGCGTATTGTAGTTGTTTTTCCTGCACCGTTCGGACCCAGGAAACCAAAGACTTCTCCCTGGGAAACACGAAAACTTACATCAAACACGCCTTTGCCATTGGAATAGATTTTGGACAGCTTATTAATTTCAATCATTTAAATCCCTCCTTTTACCGCTTGGTAGTTTTGGTTATACAGATACATAGCACTCATAAAAACCTCCCCTATGTTTTGAAATATTTTTTTAATTTGATTTCATTTTATCAATGCATTTCGATTTTGTCAATATGTTTTGAAATATTTTCATTGCATTATTTCATAATAATTGATATACTTAATCTATCAGATAAATTAAAGAAGAAGACTTAATATGAATGGATATGAAAAACGGACTAAACAAAAAAAAGATACTATTTTAAGAGCAGCGCAGGGTCTCTTTTTTACCCATGGCGTAGCTAATACAAAGATTGCAGACATTGCAAGGAAAGCAAATGTTTCCCAGGTTACCATATATAATTATTTCGGCAACAAGGACAAGCTGTTGTCCGAAGCGATACGACAGCATATGGCCTGCAGTCTTAAGGTCAGCGAAAAATTGCTTCTTGAGGATATTCCATTTAAAGAAAAAATGGAGAAGGCAATAGCTACTAAAAAGATTTCAGGAACTCAACTAAGCAAGGAATTTCTCGATACAGTTCCCTGGGAGAAACCCGAAATTCAACATTTATTTAAAGAGATGAGAGCAAAATCGCATCATTTTATAGAGCAGATGATAAAGCAGGGGAAAGCGGAAGGAGCCATACATCCTTCCATTACTCTTGAGGCGTATATAGCTTATATTTCCGCAATTGATTCATTATTAACTGACCCTGATTTTTTAAAGACCAGCAACGAATATAAACCTGCTATTGAAAGACTGGTATGGTATGGTCTTATCGGTAAGTAAAAACCAGTATTGTTTGACGATTATCATGTTTATTAAAGCCCATATTCCATCTTATTTTTCTTTCTTCCTTGATAAAACTTTTTCTATGTTTACTTTTTTAAGCGCGCTGCGCTATTACCATAAGAGTCAAGGGGACGTTTGAGTCAAAGGGACGTTTTGTTTGACTTGCTAATTAAGCTTTTTGAATTATATTTCTTCCAAGAACCCTTCAAGTGCCTGATACTTGCACCTGTTTCCATTTTTATCTTTTTCTACGCGATTTTTCTTGGAATGAATATCCAATGTGTCCAATGCCTTCACCTATAATTTTCTTAACCCATCATCTTTACCTCATCCTGCCATAATAATCCAGACATTGGTCATCACTTTTTTCTTCATTGATACTTGAAAAGTAACCAAAACATAAATCCGTATAAACCTTTCCCTGATTCTCCGATATGTAATTTCTATAACTACTCCAAGGATAATGTGAGATGTTATTGACTATGAATCTTTTCTTTTGCTCTTTAAACATAGTACAAGAATTTTTCACATTAATCATTATTTATAGATAGGTTTCTTTTATCTATTCCAACTTAATATGATAAATTCCTGGTTTTACTTATCATTCTGACTTTTCTGAGTCAAACAAAACGTCCCTTTGACTCTTCTTTGACTCATTCAGGCCTCATGCCGGAAATACCAGGACCATTTTTACAATCAAGAAGGAATATGGCTGGTATCAACGACCCTATTCCATATCAAAAAAAATTGATGTAAACAAGCATTCTGTAATTATCTTCAAGGCAAGGGATAGAAAATGGCTTGAAAAGTCAGTAATAGGGCAGGAAAAGCAGAATACGGATACCATGATTTAGTCGTCGAGGCAATAAAAACAGGAAGAATCCAGGTTGACAAAAACCAGTAAAATAGTATAAAATGACTTCGTAAGTATTGGTATTACTGATGTCGTCGACCCCCTGGCTTTTTTGCACTGTGAGAGGTTGACGACAAAAAAAGTATAAAACTAGAAACTAAGCTCTTATTTTAAGAGCCTTTTACCCGATTTTATACTGGGTTTAAATCTTACCAGAGTGGTATTGAAATACAGTTGTTCCAGCCTTTGTAACGCTAGCAACCAATCTGCAAAGCTTTTCCAGTTGTCCAGTATGCTCTTCCGTTCATCTGGTGTGAAGATAACCGGATCAAGTATTTCAATATAGTCCATTGCATATAAGTGTTTGGTTAACCAGATTGCAATATGTATTCCGGGCAACCTTCCTAAAATCATATTTTATTTACAGTGTACCGGAGTAACCTTCCACTCGAATAATATTTGCTTGAAGGAGAATAGGAATTTCCACTGTGAAAGGTATTTAAACTCAATGGGGAAATCATCCCAAAGACTAATATTTCGTTTATTCTCAAACTAAAAAGTCAGGCGAGTTTATCTAGTTGAACACATCACAAGTGGTTCAAAGCATGTATTGTAAACACACATCCATACCGGCATAAATCCAGCCCTATACGCCACTTTTTGAGAAGCAATGTTACTTGAAGCAGTCCCATAATATGGCACAATCCCTTGTTCGATAATTTTTTCGGATAATTGATATACCAGATATGCACCCAAGCCCAGACCACGATATTCCGGTAATGTATCGATCCCGATCTGCCACATAGATAAACAATCGGCGCTCGCCCCGGCCATAGAAACAGTTTTCCCTTCCTTTTTAGCGAGAACAGCCAATACATCGGGACGAGGATGGTCCGGGTCATATTGAATTGCATTGCTAAATCCTTTAGTTTCATATAATTTGAGCAAATCACCTTTTTCAACCATTTCATATTGTAAACCGTCTGGGGTGCCAAGTGACTTTGCTCTTTTCATATCGGGTAGAAAATAAACAGAATGGCCATATATAAACGGTTTTGAAAATGCATCGTCACGGCTTGCACCTTCAAGCTGTAACTTCACGTATTTTAACAGCATGGGTGCTGCTGAAACGACAATGGATTTTCCCATTGACAGCATTTCAAAATGGTTTTCACCACGCGGAAAAGGACGGCGTCCCGGATTATCTTTCGCTTCACAAAAGATAAAAGTATCCTTTTCGCCATTTAAATCATCAACAGCACAATTCAAATCGACAGAAAGCTGCTTTTTAACAATTCCCAGCATTTCCGCATTATTCATGTTCATCTCCTCCGTTTCCCAGAAAGTTTTTCGGTTTTCTTATATTCTTCAATACAAAAAACCATGAATTTAGTAATTTTATCCATTTTATGCCTCCTCAGGATATGTAATTTTTCCTGTGATAATCTCTTCATCAAGCAAACCGTAAAGAGTTGGTGCACTGAGATGCTAAAGCTTGCTCTCCTCTTTTTCCAGCATTTCATACAATGCAAATTCCCTTTGACTTTAGCACCTTGGCATTCCGCCGCTTCATTTGAAAATAATACCATCAATCTGTTTATGTGTCAAAGAAGAACGAAATCAGACCAGTTGGTCACAAAAATACCAGGCAAACAAAAGCTGCCTTGCCTGGTTATGCTCTTATTTCTTTACCGGCATTTGGATTTCTACAAGGTAATTATCAGGGTCCGGCTCATTCCAAGCTCCTTTAATGGAAACCTGGCGCACTTTTCCGTAAGGCTCATATTCACTTTTTTCTATCCAGTTTGCAAGAAAGAAAAAGGCATTGTCAATGTTTTCATAACGGCCTTTATATAGCACGGTTGCCATGCAGGGAACAGATTCAACTTCCCTGAAAATAATATCTGTTTTGTTTTCCTGTAACTTCGCAACAGGCATTGCAACTTCAATATCCACATTATTTTCCTTATGCTCACCATCATGGTAGATTGCAAACGGCGGGCCATCGGGTTGTAATTGATTTTTTTGTGCAAACTCACCCAACATAGCCCATAAATCAATTTCTTTACTGTAGTTTTCAAGTATAGCCCTTGTGGACACTACTTTTACACTGGGTATTTCTTTTAATTCAACGTGATAATCCATTATAAAAAACTCCTTCCCTAGTGTGGAAATAATCCTATCAATATCTGTAATTATTTTTGTTTCATTATAGATATTCTCTTGGATTTGGGTCTTTTTCCTTTTCAGCTCACCTAAAATAGCTTCATTATTTTCCATTTTAATGAGCCTGGCTATTTCCGCTATGTTAAATCCCACATCCCTAAACATAATTATTTTAACAAGCTGTGGTATTTGATCGGCTGTATAGTAGCGGTAGCCTGTGAAAGCATCTGTTTTTACAGGCTTGAATAATCCTACTTCATCATAATGCCTTAGCATTCTTGTAGATACTTTTGTAAATTTTGAGAATTCTCCAATTTTGAACAAAATTCCACCTCCATAATGGTTGTTAGTCCGGACTACCGTATCATTATAAACCTTCGCATTGTGCTAAAGTCAATATAAATAAAAAAAAATTTTTTATAAGTCAAGGGAAGTCAGGGGGACGTTTTGTATTACGCAAGGGTGCACTTGGTATGATATAATATACGCAGCATATATTTATGGAGGGGAAAATGGACCTGCTTCTTGTAGATGATGAAAGACTTTTTGTAAAAGGACTTTCGGCAAGCCTTAGAAAAGAAGGTTTTCAAACTTTTACTGCCTTTAACGGCAGAGAAGCTCTTGAAATACTCAAATCAGTAAAAATCGACCTGGTACTTCTGGATATCATGCTGCCGGAAATGGATGGCATTACGCTTCTCAGAAAAATAAGAGAGAAAATGCGTGTACCGGTTATCATGCTAACGGCAAAGGACGATTATGCTGATATGGTACTCGGGCTGGAGCTCGGAGCCGATGATTATGTTACAAAGCCTTTTAATACCAGGGTGCTTGTAGCGAGAATAAATACAATAATGCGGCGGCTTGGCACAAATAATGCTGGAATTGAGAGTGTGGAAGAAGGCATCATACACAGCGGCAAGCTTGCAATTGACTTAAATAGAAGGACTATGTACAAAGAAGGCAGTGAAATTGACCTTACGGCTAAGGAATTCGACATATTGCATACACTGGTCCAAAACAGCGGAATAGTCCTTTCACGGGAGAAAATATACGACATCGTCTGGCAGGAGCTTGACTGTGATACAAGGACGGTTGACGTACATATCAGCAGGCTCCGTGAAAAGATAGAGGATGACACGGCAAATCCTTCTTACATCATTACAAAATGGGGTGCAGGCTACTACTTCCGGAGGGACGGTACCCGATGAAGAAAAGACTCGCCTGCAGGCTGGCCCTGACATACGGGCTTATTTTCATTATTGCGGTTGCAGTTATCAACATAGTTTTGATATTTCTTTACCGCAGCAACCAGTTACAAAAGAATGAAAACTACTATATGAGTCTTTGCAGTGTATTATCGTCCATGGCTGAAAATAATATCAGAATCACCGACTATATTGATACAGGTGCAGGCTTTACCGACGAAAAAAGCGGCAGAGTTCTGCTTCTTGATACCGACGGCAAAGTAATTCTGGACAGCGGCGGCGAAATGGCGGGGATGCATCTTACAAACCCTGAATTCCGGGAGGCATCTCAAAAGGGCATACCGGCTGCAGGCTATTATATATTGGACGAAAAGGGTATGGCTATGTTTTCCCATCCCGTGCTCCTTTCGGGACGTGTAAGCGCCGTTGTGCTGGTTTCCGTATACATACAGGATATATACGATGATATAAACCGTTTCGCAAAGCAGACTATCCTAATATCCGTAATGGTTGCAGCAATTGTTATAGCTGCGTCGGTGTGGACGGGAAGACGTCTGTCCGCTCCTATCACAAAATTGACTGCTGCCGCTGAAAAAATTTCTGAAGGGAATACCGGTACTAATGTTAATATTGATAGAAATGATGAAATCGGCGTACTTGCAGATTCATTCAATAAAATGAGCAGTGAACTGCAAAAGATTGAAGCGGGAAGGAAAAGATTTATAAGTGATGTATCTCATGAATTAAAAACGCCGCTTGCTTCTATCAAAGCCCTGGTTGAAGCCTTGCTGGCAGGAAAAACCGACAGTGACGAATGCAGGGAATATCTGGGGGATGTGGACCATGAAATAGACCGGATGAGCAGTCTGGTAAGCTCACTTCTAACATCGGCAAGACTTGAGGAAACAATGCTGAAAAAGGAGCCGCTGGTACTTGCAGAAGAAGTAGAACGTGTGATAAAGGCACTTCGTCCCCTTGCCTCACAAAAGCTTATTTTACTCCATAATACCTGTCACCATGGTGTTGTTGTCAATGCAGACAGGAATATGCTTCGCGAGGTCTTAATCAATTTGATTGATAATGCAATAAAATACGGATTAGAGGGAGGGTATGTCAAAGTAGAGTGCAGCAACGGCATTTTCAAGGTTATTGACAACGGCTGCGGTATTTTGCAGCAAGACCTCCAAAGTATCTTTGATAGTTTTTACAGGGTAGACAGGTCCCGTACCGGCGAAGGCGGAAGCGGCATCGGCCTGTTCATTGTAAAAAGGATTGTTGAACTGCACGGGTTCGACATTTCGGTATCCAGCACTTATGGGGAAGGCAGTGTGTTTACTGTAAAATTTGGGGATATGATATCTTATTAAAAATCTTTAGACTTTTTTAACAATTCTTATAAGTTTTTTTACAACCTTCATTTATAATTGTCCCATAATATTTACAGGAGGTTGTAATGATGGAAAGTGTTAAAAAAAATAATTTATGGAAGTATGCAGCATTTGCTATGGCTTTTTGCCTGCTGTTGCTGTCCCTGCTGTATCCGGTAGTGGGAAGGGCAGCGGCAGAGAATATGGCAGCCGCCCCGGGACAGGCTCAAAGCCGGGAAAGGACAATAAATATAACCGGCTCTGCAGATATAATGGTTGCACCGGATGAGGTGAATATCACAGCAGGTATTGAGACAAGGAATTCTGATTTCCGAAAAGCCAAGTCTGAGAATGATGAGAATGCCAAAAAAGTAATCGAACTCACCCGTAAGTACGGCATTGCTTCAAAACACGTCCAGTCGGATTATATCAGGACATATCCAAGCTATGACTATGAAAAATCTAATGAAACAAACAGGATATCCTATTATAATGTTCAAAAAAGGATTGTAATCAAGCTAAAGGATATCAGTAAATTTGAGCAGCTGATATCCGACCTGACGGACAGCAGCGCAGTAATGGTCCAGAATATTGAATTCCGTTCTACAAAACTGACACAGTACAGAAACGAAGCCCGGAAGCTTGCGGCAAGGGCGGCAAGGGACAAGGCTGAGCTGCTGGCTTCAGAGCTTGGTACCGGTATCGGGAAGGTTATTACAATCAATGAAGAACAGGTTAGAAACTATACATGGTATGGCTCGTGGTGGGGACACTCATGGTACGGATACGGCCGTCACAGTACGGCTTCCAATGTAGCAGTCAACTATAACAGCCATGGAGATCCAGGCTCCGGGCAAGAAGGTGAGACCATATCCATAGGGCAGATAAAGATAACGGCTAAAATCGGGGTGGTTTTTGGACTTGATTGAAGAGATAAACTGCAAGATATGCTATAATATAAAAAGATGAATGTCAAATTTCGGGGTGAATTACAGTAGATTTTTTCACAGTACAAGGCGGAGGAGGGCTGCAGCTTTATGTATAAGATTGCTTTAACTTTGGCAGTAACATTTATTATGCTGTTGATTGGGGCAGGGTGCCGTACACAGATGCAAAACCCCGGGGATACAATTATTCCCCCAACTGTCGGAAACTTTTCAGGAGAAGGTCCGAAAAGCTCCGACAGCCTTAACAATATGCTTAACATAAGTCCTTTTGCACAGCCCTCCACCGATATGGTCTATACACTGCTCGATAAAACCTCCTCTCCCCTTTCCATCTCTGCAGACAACAAGTATCTGTATTTGCTTCTCGGCGGGGAAAGCACGGTTAACGGAGAAGATATGGAAAACAACGTCATGGACAGGTACGGCAGTGTTATTGAAATACGCAATGTTGAAAACGGAAGCCTTGTAAAAACTATAAACAATAAAAACATGGGGATGTGCAGTGCGTTTACAGTAAAGGAGTCTAACCTGTATACTTTCGACATGAAAACAGGGCGGGTTTCACTTTTTTCATCAGGGGGAAGTTTCCTTACCTCCTATGATACCGGACTTACGGGAGTCTATGCTGATAAAATTGCCATTGCAGATAACCGTTTCATTCTATTAAAAATCCGGGAGAATGCCGGAGACAGCCGTAAAATAGCTGTATTTAATCCCGATACGGGGGAGGTAAGCAAGTATAAAGCCTACCGGCTGTATAACTCTCCGGCAGCAGGCGCTTTTGATATAATTGATTTTAGCCTTTTTGATAAAGAATCTGTCCTTGTAGGTCTTTCCTGCGGGAGACTCATCCTGTTTAATATTGAAAAAGCTGTCACCGAAAAATCGTGTGTTTTTCCCATGACTGCCGGATTTATGGAATACAAAGGAAATGTATTATATTATACTGCCGATGCACCTGTATACTTGAATCCCGGCAATACCGCCAATTTTTCAAATATAAGCATGCCACGCCAAGCAGGACGATTGCTTATAAACAGTGAATTTAGCTGGCCTCAATCGGAAGAAGAACTTGGCAAATGGTTTCTTAACAGCCTAAATTTACCTGCTGCAGACAAAAATGGCAGGCATTACGATATGTCATCAAATACCAAATATCTATTTTTTCTGGATTTTATTCCTGCCGAACAGACAGAGGACAAGTACAGCAAACCGGGCTTTTCGTTATACAGGATAACAAAATAATAAGTCAAGGGGACGTTTTGTTTGGCTTGCTAATTAAACTTTTTGAATTATATTTCTTCCAAGAACCCTCTCAAGCTTCCTGATACTTGCACCTGTTTCTTTTTCTACACGATTTTTCTTGAATGAATATCCAATGTTCCAATGCCTTCAACTATAATTTTCTTTAATCCATTATCTTTATACCTTACCCTGTAATAATAATCCAGACATCTGACTTTTCTTGGCATATTAATCATCTCCCTAATAAGTATATCGTTACACATTTGAAGTCAAACAAAACGTCCCCTTGACTTCTTGACTTTTTACCTGTATTTTATAGTCCTGTATCTTACAAAAACCAGCCATTTATTTGCAAATTCTGCTAATTTATTATGGTCTCCGGTATCCATTGCCTCATAGTCCTGCTTGAAATCATCCAGGTCTTTTTGAGAATAAAGCTTGATATATGCTCCCTTTACATTAACGGAAGGAAAATAATCAAACTCCAATGTGTCAATTTCTATTATATCTTTTAATTCCGCTCCTCTTACTTTTGCAGCATAGCCGCTGTGAAGATCGATTATATTGAAGTTTTCCGGGTAGGAGTATGTTTCACCCTTGATAGCTATGACTTCACCAACATCATAATCCCTTACATTATTTGCCGCCAATTTTATAGTTCCTTCACCAACCATATAAAAATAATCTTCAAAGCATGATACAGACATTTTAGTGCCATCTTTCATAAACCTTGAAAATGCCTTTTGCTTTTCCTTTATTCCTTTTACTATACCTCCGCCTGCTACCGTATAGCCGTCCACCAATACAAACCGTCCCGTATTTGGATTCTGGCTGAATGTATCGAAACAGATTTTATGACTGGTTTTTATAGATACTTCCGCCACGTCGTTTGTTTTAATCACATCCCTGTTCTCAATAGTTTCAAGATTTGAAGCATCTATAATTTTGCTTATGGCTAATACCTCACACTCCACCTCCTGGGTTAACAGTTTGAGCTTATATTTTTTGCTTTTATTTAAAGTTTCTTTGCCCAGCCAGAATAAATTCACATCCAATATATCTCCTATAAGAGGAAGATTGGTTTTATGGCAGATAATCTCCCCTCTTTTATTGAAAAATTCATCTTCAAGGGTTATTCCTATGGACATCCCCGCGTACGCTCTGTCAGTTTTATCCAATTCAGACCAGTGCTCTATTGTTTTTACCCTGGTAACCTTATTGGTGGGTGCTATCAATATCTCATCTCCGGCTTTCAAGCTTCCCGATTCAATCCTGCCTGTAATTATCCTTCTATTGTCAAATTTATAAACATCCTGTATTGGAAGCCTTAATTCCTTGTCATAAAGCCCCTTCTCCGTCTCAAACTTATCCAGGGCATCAAGTACTGATCCACCTTTGTACCAGGGCATTTTATCTGATTTTGCTGCTATGTTTTCCCCCAGGAATCCCGATACAGGTATGAATTCGGAAACACTCATATCAAGGCTGCTGAAAAACTCTTTGATATCTTTTTTGATTGTATTGAATTTCTCTTCCGAGTAATCTATCAGGTCCATCTTGCTGACCACTACATTTATTTTCTCTATTCCCAGCAAGGAGAGTATGTAGCCATGCCTTTTTGACTGCTCCTGTATGCCTTCTTCCGCATCCACAATCAACAGGGCCGCTTCTGCGCTGGCAGCACCCGAGACCATGTTTTTTAAGAACTCCTTATGTCCCGGAGCATCAATTATTACATAATCTCTTTTATCGGTCTTGAATTGAAGCTGCGTAGTGTCTATTGTTATTCCCTGCTTTTGCTCTTCTTCGAATGCATCAAGCAGATAAGCAAATTCAAAAGGCTTTCCGCTTTCTTTTGAAATCCTTTTTACTTTTTCAACAGCACCGTCAGGCAAGGATTTCGTATCGCATAATAGCCTTCCGATAACCGTTGATTTTCCATGGTCAACATGGCCAACTACCACTATTCTTAAAACTTCCCTTGTTTTTTTCATAAAAAATGCCTCCATTTTATTCCTAATCAATTGTACTTGTGTCATCTTATGGGTAATTACATATAACCATCTTTTCTAAGCTTCTGCATGGCATATGAATCTTCCTGGTCCTGTGCCCTCCCTGACCTTTCACTTTCTTTCGTGTTTTTCAGTTCATCAATGATCTCCTGGATGGTTGTTGCCGTGGACTCAAAAGTACCGGTGCAGGGAGCACATCCCAGGCTTCTGTACCTTCTTCCGTTCTTTGCAAAGTAGAGGTCCACCAGGGGTATATTTTCTCTCTTTATATATTCCCATATATCTATTTCATCCCAGTGTAAAATGGGATGTATCCTTATATGATAGCCTTTTGGAAAATCCGTATTAAACTGGTCCCATAATTCAGGCGGCTGATTTGTATAATCCCATTCCGAATCTCTATTCCTTATGCTGAATACCCTTTCTTTTGACCTTGAACCCTCTTCATCTCTTCTTATCCCAAGTATCAGCCCTTCAAATCCATACTTTTCAGTAACCTGTGAAAGTCCTTCGGTTTTTAATGCCTTGCAGCATACAAGTCTTCCCTTTTCAGGCCCCATGCCCTTCTTCAAGGCTTCTTCATTTTTATGAACAATAAGGTCAAATTTGTATTCTTCGGCAGTTTTGTCCCTGAATGCTATCATTTCAGGAATTTGGTAGCTTGTATCAACATGGATAAACGGGAAAGGGCAGTGCCCGAAAAAGGCTTTCTTTGCAAGCCATAACAAAACTGTCGAGTCCTTTCCTATCGACCACAGCATCCCAAGCTTACCGAATTTCCTGTATGCTTCTCTTAAAATATAAATACTTTGTGCTTCAAGCCTTTTAATATGGTCCATTACTTCAACCTCCTGTTTTTATACTCTATAAATCACTTAAGCCCTGTGAAGTCCGCATTCCTTGTTTTCATGGCTTTCCCACCACCATCTTCCGCTGCGGACATCCTCTCCATTTGTAACGGCCCTGGTGCAGGGCTGACACCCTATACTGGTAAAACCGCTGTCGTAAAGCTTATTATAGGGAATATTTTCTTTGTGAATATATTTCCATACATCTTCTTCTTTCCAGTATGCCAATGGGTTTATTTTGTAAATGCCGTATATTTCGTCCCATTCAAAAATATCTATTTCATTCCGCGCCGCGGACTGCTCTTTCCTTAAACCGCATATCCATCCGTCTGCTGCAGACAGCACCCTTTTCAGTGGCTCAATTTTTCTGACATAACAGCATTTTTTTCTAAGTCCAGTGCTTTTATAGAAAAGGTTTGGTCCATAATTGGATACCAGCTCTTGAAGCTCCCGGTTTTGTGGAGTATAAACCTCATATTTGAAATCATATTTATCCATTGTCAAAGCCAGCAAATCATATGTCTCCTGGTAGTGTCTTCCTGTATCTAAAAAGAAAATCCTTGCCTTTTTGTCAATATCAAGGATAGCCTTTGTAAGAACCTGATCTTCAATAGACAAACTGGACGCCAGGACAATTTTTCCCCTGCCAAGCTTATTGATCATGAACTGTATAATCTCTTTTGGACTTTTGCATTCATATTTTCTGTTCAGCTTCTCTAAATCAAATACATTCATTATATCCCCCATTTTGATTTATCATTTTTCTTATGGGTTTAGTTAAAATCAGACTGATAACGCCTCTTCAAAATCCTCAATAATATCTTCTGCATCCTCCAGCCCCAAACTTATCCTTATCAGATCCTCATATACCCCCATTTTTTCCTTTTCCTCCAGGGTATTCTCTGCATATATGGTTGAGGCAGGGTGTATGACCAATGTCCTTACATCCCCTATATTTGCAAGGTTCAATGCATATTTCAGATTATTGATAACACTGTATGCTTTTTCTTTTGACCCGGTCCTGATTGTCAGTATCCCTCCAAATCTATTATCAAATTGTTCAAATGCAATGGGGTAGTATTCACTATCTTTAAGTCCGGGATAATTGACTTTTTCCACTCTGGGATTTTGTTTCAACCTAAGTGCCAGCTTCATGGCATTGCTGCATATTTTATCCATCCTCAGGGCCAATGTTTCCAGTCCCAGCATATTAAGGTATGCGTTAAATGGAGATATGCACGCTCCGAAATCCTTGAATATTCCTTTTCTGAGCCTGGCAAGATAAGCAAACGGCCCAAACCTCTCATATTCCTTTAGGGATAAATACTTATTATAGTCCCACTTAAAATTACCACTGTCAATAATTATTCCGCCTATGGAGTTTCCACTCCCGTTAATATATTTTGACGTTGAATGGACAACTATATCGGCGCCCAGCTCTACAGGTCTTGCCAGATATGGTGTGGTTACGGTACTGTCAACAATCAAGGGTATATTTCTGCTGTGGGCAAGCCCTGATATTTTTTTTATGTCCGGAACATCCAGCTTTGGGTTTCCAATGGTTTCTATGAATATGAGCCTTGTTTTATCCGTAATACATTTTTCAAAGCTGCCTATTGCAGAGTCATCAGCAAATTTCGTTGTTATCCCATAGTCTTCAAGATTTTTCAAAAGAGAGTATGTCCCTCCGAAAATCCCCCTTCCGCAAACAATTTCATCACCGCATCTTGTAATGTTCATTATTGCCAGGGTTACGGCAGACATGCCTGATGCACACGCCAGTGCTCCTATCCCGTTTTCAAGACAATTTATTCTTTTTTCAAATGCTTCTACCGTAGGATTGCCAATTCTTGTATAAACAAATCCAAACTCTCTGCCATGGAAAATGCTTTCCAGCTCTTTTGCACTTTTATGTTCAAATGATGAAGATTGGTATATAGGTATATTTGTGGCACCGGTTATGGATTCAGATTTTTTTTCACAATGCAGAATCCTTGTATTGAATCTCATCCCAGCCCCCCTTTTTCTACAAAAACAGTGTAAGTATCATCTTCATTCCTTATTACCCTGATTACCTTATGCCCCTCTTGTTTCAAGCTTGCCGGAACATTCCTGACAGGCTCTCCTCCATTCATTTTTATCTTGAGTATTTGCCCGTCCCGGAGCCCTTCAATTTCAACCTTCACTTTTACGAAAGTCATTGGGCAGACTGCATCTGTTATATACAAACAGGCATCTGGATTTATCCTATCCATCTGCAAGTACCTCCTTCAATCTTTTTTCCAATATATCCCACCCCACTCTTTCAAGGGTATTTCTGAAACGTTCGCCCTTTTTACCATATTCTTTGAAAAACCGGAGGGTTTCCTCAACTACTTTATGCACTTCGCCGGCAGAAAAAACAATGGGTAAAATTTGCCTGCCTATTGCAATTTTATTTCCAAACATTCCTCCCAAATAGATAATGAAACCATTCTGCCCTTCCCATGCTCCTGTCGGACATGACTTTACACATTTACCACAATATATGCAAGCTTTCTCGTCAAACAAAAGCTTGTTTTCATCTGCTTTTACAGTTATGCATTCAGCCGGGCAAACTGCCTCGCACAAACCGCAAAATGTACAGTTTTCCTTTTTGTAAAAAGGCTTTAGGCCTCCCTTTACTCCCAAATCATTTTCTTCAGCTTTTAAACAATTGTTTCTGCAGCCTGTAATACCCAGCTTGAATTTATGTGGAAGCTCTCTTGCATAGTATCTTTGGTCAAATTCCTCAGAAAGACCGGTTGTATCAATAAGGCCGCTGGTACAAATCCTGCATCCCTGGCATGCAGTTATGGTTCTTACCCTTGGTCCGCATGCCCCGGGCTGTAATCCGAATTTTTCAAGCTCCTTTTTCACAACTTCAATGTCTTGAAGCTTTATGAAGGGAATTTCAATACTCTGTCTTGATGTCATATGTATATAGCCATGTCCATATTTTTTTGCTATATCATACACTTTTTTAAGTTGAACAGCCGTTATGTTGCCTCCTGCTATTCTCAACCTTAAGGAAAAGCGGTTTTTTTGAACCTGCCTCATAAAACCCCCTTTTTTCAATTCATTATAATCTGTTTTTGTCATGTCAATTCCCCCGTCAATCAGTATAATTTCTTCTTCGCCAACTATACTGTCCTTTATATTAAAACTTTTTAATACCGGCTTTTCCCTATTCAGCAAAGAAAGAATCAAATAGCTTGTTTCAGGATCGAACGCAAGGTTTTTGTCTTCCTCTGAAGGCCTTGACGGTGATACGGGATGGCTGTGGAAATTACCCAGGAGTTCATATCCATTCTTTCTCATATCCTTCACCGACTCAAACTGCTCTTTTGCATCCATTGTAAAATGAACCGGGCTGTTATCAATATTTTTCAGCAAGTAAACTTTTTTTATAACTTTAGCACCATCTTGGATAACTCCGCCCAGGAGTCCGCAGGCTTCAACAGGTGCAAGACTTAACGAGTGAACCAAAATTTCTTCAAATTGTTTTTGTGTCATTATAATCAAATCTTCACCCGCCTTTTTTCAAGTCGCATATGGCTTGTTCATAATCTGCCGGTTCAGTTATTGCAGGATTTTCTCCGCAAACAGCACACTTCTTATTTTGTTTTAAGCTGACTTTCCTGAATTCCATATCCAGGGCATCATATGTCAGTAAATATCCGGTAAGCAGCCTGCCAAGTCCAAGTATACACTTTATCGCTTCAGTTGCCTGGACAGTTCCAATAATACCTCCCATTACCCCCAGAACTCCTGCCTGTTTGCAAGTTGGTACCGCCTCAGGAGGCGGAGGACTTTTAAATATGCATCTATAGCAGGGACCTTTCCCCGGAACATAAGTCATAGTCTGTCCCTGGAACCTTATTATTCCTGCATGGGAAAAAGGTTTATGATTCAAAACACATGCATCATTTATTAAAAATTTTGCAGGAAAATTGTCCGTACCGTCTATTATAAAGTCATAGTCCTTGATAATATCAATTATATTATTTGAGCTCAGCCATTCCTTGTATGCTATTACATTCACATCCGGATTCATTTTATTTATTGTCTCTTTGGCAGAAACAACCTTTGCTTTTCCTATGTCTTCGGTGAAATGTATTATCTGCCTCTGGAGATTGGAGAGCTCCACTATATCATAATCAACAAGTCCTATTGTTCCAATCCCTGCAGCTGAAAGAAACATGGCTGCAGGAGCTCCAAGCCCTCCGGCTCCAATGATAAGTACTCTAGAACTCAAAAGTTTTACCTGGCCTTTTACAGAAACCTCCTTCAGGATTATATGCCTTGAGTACCTTTCCAGCTGTTCATTTGAAAAACTCATGAAATCCCGCCCCCCATGAAGTATAAAAACTCTACAATGTCATTGTCCTTAACAACAATTGTCCCGAATTCTTCTTTTGGGATAATTTTATCATTTAGCTGAACCGTTACATAATCAGGCATCTTTACTTTCTGGTGTTTGAGAAGTTCAATTACGGTTATACTGTCTTGAAAGTTCAGATCCTTGCCATTAACTTTTATAGTCATAAATATCCTCCTTCATTTATTATACATATATGTTTAGTGGGTTTTTGCGTAAATAAATACTGGTTTATACCTTCATTTTTGTATTTATTCCTGGTACAAAGCTGTTGAAAGATATCTTTCACCCGTATCAGGCAGTAATACAACTATATTCTTACCTTTATTCTCTTCCCTTTTTGCCAATTCTGTTGCTGCAAACAAAGCTGCTCCTGATGATATGCCTGCAAGGATACCTTCTGATGACGCAAGTTTTCTCGATGTAATAAAAGCTTCCTGGTTTTTTACCTTTATTACTTCATCAATTACTTCTGCATTCAATATGTCAGGTATAAATCCTGCTCCTATTCCCTGTATCATATGAGGACCCGGATTACCCCCCGAAATCACTGCAGAATCAGCAGGCTCAACTGCTATTATCTTTATTTCCGGATTTTTTTCTTTTAGAACTCCACCTACACCTGTAATTGTTCCCCCTGTCCCGACTCCAGCGACAAATATATCCAATTTTCCTTCCGTATCTTTCCATATCTCTTGGGCAGTAGTTTTTTTATGAATATCAGGATTCGCGGGATTTTCAAACTGCTGAGGCATATATGAATTTTCTATTTCTAAAGCCAGTTCTTCAGCTTTCCTTATAGCTCCCTTCATACCTTCAGCACCTGGAGTCAGGTACAGCTGTGCACCCAAAGCCTTCAACAGGCTTCTTCTTTCTACACTCATGGTATCAGGCATTGTAAGTATAAGCTTATATCCTCTTGCTGCCGTAACCCATGCAAGGCCTATACCTGTATTACCGCTTGTTGGCTCTATTATGACAGTATCCTTATTTATCAGGCCTTTATCTTCCCCAGCCTTTATCATTGAGTACCCTATTCTATCCTTTACGCTTCCTCCGGGATTGAAGCTTTCAAGCTTCACTATTAATCTGGCATCAATTTTTTCATCCTGTATATAATTGGATAGCTCCAATAGAGGTGT
This sequence comes from Clostridia bacterium, assembly GCA_028280575.1. Lineage (GTDB taxonomy): Bacteria > Bacillota > Clostridia > Acetivibrionales > STF1-152 > JANQLN01. The sequence continues at coordinate 10,126 of JANQLN010000035.1, read as the reverse complement.
ATTACCTATTAATTCAGTTAAACTCTTTGCAATCCTGTCCATTCATAACCCTCCCTTTTAATTCTTAGTATTCTTATTTGTTTTATTGGTATTAGTATATTCCCTAAAGCAAAATATGTCAATAACTATTTTTATTTTTTTCATAATTCATATTTAAAAATACACCATTCATGCCTGAATAATGGCCTCATTCATGCTTCCTGTCCTATATCCTTTCAAATCAAGTGCAGTGTGCTTGAATCCTATCAGTTTGAATTTCTTATTGACTTCATCCATAATGTTTTCATCAAAAAACTTGCATCTTTCATAAGCACTCACTTCTATTCTTGCTATATCTCCATGATGCCTTACCCGTACCTGTTTAAAACCTCTGTCCAGTAAATACTGCTCAGCACTGTCAACCATTTGAAGCTTTTTTACAGTTATCTGCTGACCGTAGGGAAATCTCGATGATAAACAGGCAAATGGAGGTTTATCCCAGGTATCCAGATTCATCTCTCTGGATAATACTCTGATTTCATTCTTTGTCAGTCTTTCTTCCTTTAAAGGACTTATTACTTCCAATTCCCTTACCGCCTCCAATCCTGGCCTGTAATCACCTGTATCATCCAGGTTTGAACCATCCAGAATATATTTTATTCCTCTTTTTTCTGCTATGGACCTTATTTTGCAGTACAATTCTTTTTTACAGTAATAGCATCTGTTTGTAGGGTTTTCACAGAAACCTTCAATGTCCAATTCTTCAGATACAATAATTAAATGCTCCACTCCAATCCCGGAAGCAAATTTTACTGCCAGCTTCAATTCCCTTTCCGGATATGTCGAGGACCTTGCAGTAACTGCCAAAGTACCATCCCCCAGGATATCATGAACCACCTTCAGGAGGAAAGTACTGTCTACGCCTCCGGAGAAAGCAACTACAGCTTTATCCATTTTTTTGATTCTTCTTTTCAAATTATCAAACTTGCAATTTATATCCATATCAATTCCCCCTATTCAGCAAATAATAGCAATGTATTATATATAATACATCATTGAGCTGCTTTTGGTAATCCTCTCATATTCATTAACCAGGTCCTGCAGGGTAATTGAATCCGCTACTTCATTTAAACTGTTGTTCATTTGGATCCATACCTTATTATTGATAATTTTATCTATATCATTGTCAAGTACATTATCCTTACTAACAACTGTTAATTCACCTTCCAGGTTCCGGATTATCAATCCTGCTGTTATATTGGAAGGATTGTCGGCAAGTACATAGCCGCCTTGAGGACCTTTTATGCTTTTTACCAACCCTGATTTTCTTAATACGGAAAATACCTGCTCCAAATAATTTACCGATATATCCTGTCTTTCTGCTATTATATTCAAAGGTACATGTTCTCCTTTTGAATGTATCGCAAGGTCTGCCATACATCTTAAGCCATATCTGCCCTTTGTGGATATTTTCATAAAAACCACTTCCCTTTCCCAGTTTTCCTATATGTTTAATAAGTTCTTGCTATCTATTATATTATCAGCATGCTTTACATGTCAATAGATTTTTAGTCAGAGCATTTTGCTTATGTTATGATCTTCTTAATGGAACATACTAAATTTAGTAGAAGATGAATTAGATAAAGGCTATTTATACGACCTCAAAGAAGCATAGGTGCCTGGCTTAAAAATGTACCTCTTTCTAAAGCATCCACAGAGCTTATAAACACTTTGGATTATAATGAATCATCTGATATATAAATTATATAAATACTGTTTAAAAATCAAATCCTCCAGCGATTTAACAACATTATCTGCATCAACATTACCTGCCTAAGTATTTCGTTTTCCATACTCAAAGGGCTCTTGGTACGAGTAAATTTCATGGAAAAATCCCATATAAGGGATATCGTCTTCCAAACATTTTATAAGATACGACAGCTCCTCATCACACTCCGGCTCTTCATCGTTGTTCCGTGCTACCTCGAATATATCAACAATATTTTCGATGAGTGTTACTTGGATAAATAAGGGTAATTTATCCAACATACAATTTTTGATCCTGGTCTCGGATTTATATCCCTCGAGGGCTATCTTAAAATAATCATCCATAAACTTCCTGCGTTTACCGGCGTCTGGTTCGAATTGTATCCAACCCATTCCGTTTTTCCAGAGGTCTGCCAGATCATACATATACCAACAAAAACATGAATTATCCAAATCATATATAGTTATTTGCCCTGTGGAAAAATCTATCATATAGTTACCATCATTGTAATCGAAATGGGTCATACCAAAAGACTCACATTCCCTGTCCAATCCTTCTAAGCTTTTAAGGAGTTCTGCCAGCTTCTCCTTAAGCAGGGATAACGAGTCGGGAATCAGTGTGTTGATATATTCTGCATTATATTTATCAAAAAACCTATACCTGCAATGGACAGGAGTATAGCCTTTTGACAATTGGTGCAGTTTCCCTAGAACTTTACCGCAATTATAATAATATTCGGTAATTGGAGCTCCTTCCCGATACCGATAATTATTTTCCACAAACTTTTTTCCCTTTGCCTTTTCAAACAGACAGACAAAAAAGGTATGATTACTATAAGTAATCTCTTCCAGCAGATTTCCCTTCCGAGAACTCACTAAATTTGAGACACTTCCGCCATGCTCGAATAAATACCTGATATACTCAACTTCACCAAGGAAATCTTCCCGGCTCCTGTCATTTAAGAAGGATATCCTAATTATTTTTGCACCAGCGCCTTCCTTCTCACAGGTATAAACGACATTACGCCCTCCGTCATGTGCCTTAACCAGCCTGGTTTCATAGCCTTCCAACCCGTATAACTCTGATACTGATGGAAGTAAATATGCATCACCAATTTTAACAACTTCTTTATAAGTTATAATATCTCCTCCATCAATTATTTATCTTCATCTCAACAATTAATATAATAATAATTTTATAATACATATTATTAATAGTTCAAGAGATAAAACAATTATAATAAATTACTACTAACAATAAATACGCTCAAAAATAATAGACACATACAGCCCTTAAATTGTGGGGTTTATTCAAGAAATACTGCTTTTGGAGCAGCGAAGAAAATGATTATTTTGACTACTTTATTGGGATTGATTATAATCCAGGACTATGTTCATAGTGTTAATACTAAAGATAATTAACCAATCATTATAAAACAAGATTACAGTATATCTTATCTTGATGATTCTTGCTGTATTAACTGAAGGTTTATTTTTCAATATCGTACATATGTGAAACAATGTTTTAAATTACACCATATCAACATTATACATGGGAGGTTATTTATCTTTCTACTATGAAGCTTTTCCACATCCTCAATATCCTGCTTGCTTATAAACACATTTGGATAAGGGTAACAACACCTGTGATCTTACTCATTGCTGTAATATAAAATCTGTCCATTCTTTCTCAAAATTAGACAGATTTATACGATATCTAACCTTACAGTATCCCACCATAATTATTTTAAAATATAAAAACTAATTATTTCATAACTAAAACTGCTTTTTGTTACAGTTTGATGCATTTGTAATGACATTGTAAAGCTTATACTGATAATTAATTGACATCTTACACATAATACTATATAATTTAACTATAAAAAGGAGTTGAAATTATGGCTAATACAACCAATGTAAATATTCGTGTCGATGAAGAGTTGAAACGAAATGCAGAAACTATTTTTTCTGAGCTTGGTCTTAATATGTCCACTGCTATGAATATTTTTTTGCGTTATGCGGTTCGCTATGGCGGTATTCCTTTTGATTTACGCATTGAAAAACCAAATGCTGAAACCTTAACTGCAATTAACGATGTTAATAGTAACCGCAATATGAGTGATACCTTTGACAGTATAAGTGATTTAATGGAGGATTTGAATGCTTAAAATCAGGTACTCAAGAAGATTTAAGCAAGATTATAAAAACATTGTCAAACGTGGTTATGATATAAAACTTCTTGAGGAAGTTATTAGTATTTTGGCTCATGAAAAAATCCTTCCACAGAAATATCTAGTTCATACACTTGTCGGTAATTTTGCTGGGCATAGAGAATGTCACATAACACCCGATTGGTTGCTTATTTATAAAATTGAAAAAGACATTTTGACTTTGTCTTTAACAAGAACAGGATCACACAATATCACCTTTTTTAATATTCATTTGCCTTATCATTTTAGCAGCTAGAAACAATCCTCCACATCCAATCATGTTTTCATATATTAGATTATCCGAGAAATAATTTTACACTTACCTTTTCCATAATGCATTACAATATCAAGTATATATTTTCTTTCCTCAAGAGAAAGCAAGTAAACTTCTGCAGTGTTTCGTCCTACATAAAAACCATCAACACCTTTTTCAAGATTCATTGATACAAGCTTTTCAAGTTCAATTAAATCATCCCCCTTTATATTAATCCTCACATATGTTATATCCCTCAATGGGCAATAAGCATCCATCATCTATTAAATTTTTCTGCAATTTTCTTACATTAACTTCATTGTAATTATTCCCATTTTTGATTGCAAGCTCTGACGCCAGTCCTGCTGCATGCCCCATGCCTATACAACATCCCATTATCCTTACCGGTCCCAGTACTATCCTTTCAACACTTATGCATCTTCCGGCAACTACTAAATTGTTTATAGGTCTTGGAAGCATTGCTCTGTATGGTATTTGAATATATTCATAGGAAGTTTTATCATCAGGGTTTTTACAATTGCCCATCATTGGATCATAACTGGGTTCTTTCGGATCCGGTAAATCAAAATTGTATGTTGTACTAGCTATACAGTCTTCAAACTTTTTATTATTAACGGCTTCATATAATGTAATAGTATGTTTTCCAACTATTCTTCTAGTCTCACGAATCCCAATCATATCGTAGATTTTTTTTATTCTGGAATTTTTGAATCCGGGAAAATACTTTTTGATAATTTTAAATAATTCCATATTCTCTTTCCGGCCAATAATCATAGCTGATGTAAGAGAATTTCCATCAGTTCCATCAACATTCATCTGTCTGACAGTATTTATCATGAATGTATCTGGTTCATACAATTGAATTCCTATAAAAATATCATATGGAAACTTCCATATCCCTTCTTCCCTTAACTTTTGAATAATTTCAACAAGCTTTGGAGATTTATATTTATTTTGATATTCAACCAATACTCTGGTATCAACATTTTCTAGATGCATTTCTAATGAAGCGGGAGCCATAAGCCCGTCTTCAATGCGTCCTTTCACTGTTTCACATCCACTTTTAAAAGCCAGGTCAGCATCACCGGTAGCATCTACAAAAACTTTTGAACTAATGGAAAACAACCCACTTTTATTATGCAATATAATACTTGTAATATTTTTTTCTTCTACAATTGCATCAATAAAACATGTATGAAAATAGATATCTACTCCTTCATTCACACAAATTTCATCAAGTAAAACTTTCATATATTCATCATTAAACGGAACGCCTGCCGCCATTCTGGGATACCAGCCATGGGGATTGAATTTTACATCTATTTCATCCGGATCTATTGCTGCTTTCCTTTCCACCAGCTTGCGGGTCAATTCTTCAAATATTCCACCTGTTTTTTTATCCATAGCTCCAGTAACATCATTGAATTTTCTTCCGCCAAGAAGATGATTAACACCACATGTTGTGGCAACACCACCCAGGCAGCCTGCCTTTTCAATAATTGCTGTTCTTAATCCTTTTCTGGCAGAACTTACTGCAGCGGCAAAGCCGGTCATACCACCACCGCATATAACCAGATCGTATTCTGCTTTATATTCGATTTCTGTTGCATATTGCATAAAGAACCCCCATAAAATCAAACAAATATTACCAATTGTTAGGAATTACTCTTTTCTAGGTGATTTTCCATAATACGCCTTCCTTCTTCGTAACTTTCTGCTAAAGCTGCAAGGCTGATACCTGTTTTTGTTACTGAATTATATACTTCATCCAAAAAATAATGTTTCTGATTGTAACCCCACCAGAGTATAGGTATTTTATACTTGCGCCAATAAGAATATGATTCCTTAAAATTATGCATTTCAGGATTTCCATAATTGATTCCCTTTAAGTAACGACTATTCAGCACATCAAAATGCCATCCTTTTTCGGAGCCACAATAATGAATAGATCCTCCCGAAAATGCTTTTAGTATCATGTCATTGTAATACTTTGAAAACTCTTTATACATCTCTTGTGACAAATTGATTAAAGCAGTATCATCTTTTAGAAGAACCTTTCCTCCATAAATACATCCATGAATACACATTATATTTTCGCCTTTATTATCGGTCAATAGTGTATCTATATATTTTCTGAAATCAATATATGTTAAAGTAATTAGCTCAAGCAGTTCATGTAAAATATCCGGATTATCATATACCTGATAAAAAACATCCGTCCCCATTATTAGGTGTGCTGTATCAAAAGGACCTTGCAAATCAGGCTGAGTTATACTGATTGCTCTGGCACATTTGGGATATTCCTTGAGTTTATCCCTGTAATACTTATAAGTTTTAACCACCCTTACCCCCAATCCTTTGTTAAAATCAGTAATACAACCTTTAAGAATTATTTTCTTTATTTCTTTAAGGGAATCCATATGCTCTACCCAGGGCATATTATTATTTACTATTGTACATTTTGCACCCAAAAGTGATGCAACAATACCAACTCCATGATTACTCCTTATTTGATAAGGAAAATGATCTTTTATTTTCACACTGTTATAAATACTTGAGAAACTCCATAAAAGCTCATTAAACAACATTTTTTCAGGATTCTCATAGGCATCGGAATATGGAAAAGGTTTAAATCTATCATCCAGGGGACATATTACTGTTAAAGGAACATAAGGTACTCTTCTATAAGAAATTGAATCAAGATGGAGTTTTTCAACTTTTTCAACATGCTCCAAATCTATATTTTCTTCCAGGTAATCAAGTAATATATCCAACACATTCATTCTCATTTCACTCCTCAAATCTGCCTGTCTATATAACAAACATTGAAGTTCGTACCTGAGTGTCTTATCTACTGGAACAGCAGACAAGCTAACATCCAATATTGAAAATATGTAGTTTGGAAACAAATTTCCAAACTACATATTTCATTTTAGCATTAATTCCATTACTTCATTCTTTCATAAGCTGTATTATATACTTTAATAACATCATTAATTCCAAGATCCTCCAGCTGTTCTAAAAACTCATCCCATTCACCAATGGAAATTTCTCCATAAATAAACTTAACTATGTTTTCTTCAACGAATGTTTCCAATGTAACTAACTTGGATTTGATACTTTCATTCTCCTCATCTGTAAGCATAAGGTTAGGTGTTACATACGTATATACCTTTTCATTATAATTAATAATATGTGGTTTTCCAGGGTTGCCGTCCAATCCAAAATAAACATAAGAAAATATCTCTGCTTCAGTAAATATTCTTAACCAGTTTCTATTAGTACGACCTCCCCACTCTTCAAAGTAAAATTGCCTGCCTTTATCTGTACTGGTGTCATATTTCCATTCAGGAGTTCCATCTTCTCTTCTTTCAAAACTTACTCCTTCTTCACCATAAATAATCTTTTCGTGATTGTCCATATCATATGCCCAATTCCACGCTTTAAGTATTTCATCAAGAGCCTTTGTTTCTGAATTTATTACATGAGCCCAGTCTACAGCAAAGTTTGATGCTTTCCCCCATGCATACATCTTTCCTTCATATTTTGGAGGTATTACAGCTGTTAATTCGGCATCTGGAATAGTTTCTCTGAGTGCTCCCTGGAATCCACCGATATTTTGCATATTATCTACAAAAGCAGCCAAATCAGACCCCATCATTGCTTCACTCCACTGTTTATCAGACATGCTTACCCATTCAGGATGTAAAATTCCTTCATCATACATCTTAGCCAGAAAAGCTACAGCATCCTTGCAGTTTTTAGTCTCAAACTGATTTATATATTTATCATTTAGCACACTATATGATTCATCTATTTTGAAAGATATCCCAAACATTTTTGCAAACATACCTATTCTGTTAAGACCGAATCTGGCTCCTACTACAGGTTTTCCATTATTTGCTTCCTTTAATACCATAAATGCATTGAATAAATCATCAATTGTTTTTATATCTTCAGGATTAATATTTTTTTCAGCTAATAAATCAGTCCTCATTACAAGCCCATATGTGTCATATCCAGGTTCCCATACGATTGGCATATGATAAACCTTACCATCAGAAGCAACCAGATATTTCATTGCATCAGGATATTTGTCAAAATAATTTTTCAGGTTAGGTATTTTGTCATAGTGATCACTTATTGGAACAAATACTCCCTTTGGACCCAGTATTTGAATTACTTTGAAATTACTAAAACTACTCTCATTATATGATGTTACAATATCAGGTATTTGATTTGATGCAAGGTAAATATTCAACTTTTCCACATAAGCGTCAATAGGTACAGGCAGGATTTTAAGCTTCATATTACCTACTTCCTCATACATCTGATAAATTTTCAAGTGATTAGTATAATTATACGGTCCATATTGTACAAGCATCCACTCTACTTCCTTGGGGTCATTGGATTCACTTTTTGTTGTTACTGCTTGAGTAGAATCACCCTCCATTTTTGATTCACTTGTTTGCCCTTCTCCAGCATTTTCGGTATTACTTTTACATGCTGCCATTGTAACAAGTAATGAAAATACCAATACGATTACTATCAATGCTTTTTCTCTTCTCAAATTTCTCACTCCTTTTTAAAATTAAAATTTATACATACTAAAAATACAGTTATCCTATCTTCCTCCCTTCATTATTTTAATAGATATTTATGTTAACATAATAAATCTAAACGCATACAGCCTTGATTCAACCAGATGTAAATATTCTTTAATGTTTTTAATAATACTGACAGTAATGGAGTATCGCCTTGAAAACCCTTTGAGCCTCTTCTTCTTCCATGATGGGAAACAGTAAGTATAACCCATTATTTCCATATCTTTTAATCATTCTTATTGCACTATCTATCCAGTTCTCTATGTTCCCATCTTTTATCAGTACCCATAATGATTTTCCTGCTTCCTTAACTTTATCATAAACGTGATACCAGATTTCATTAGCTGCATCCGGGCTACCCGTTCCTGGTGTCCACTGAAGAGCATTCAAATTCTTGATTTCCATAAGGGTATCAAGGTGTCTTATGCAATCAGGCCCATCAAGATGATATAATGAATAGTCCAATGTATTGCACTGCTTTTCAAGTGAAAGTTTAACAAACTCCCCGAATTGGTCGGGTGACATCATGGCAGAAAAGTCGCACTGTACCTTGGCAGTCTTTCCAGGACCCCAAATACTAAAGCTGGTATAGCTGCTACCACCAGCACTATCTTTTACCACATCGTAAAATGCATCATAATATTTAAAATATAGACCGTCTACTTGATTTACATAATCTTTTACCAGATCCGGTACATCCATTAAATCATAACAAAAATCCTGTGGACCTCTTATGGCAGATAATATATCGACATTTTCAATAATATCAGGAATATTAACATAAAATTCTCCCTTTGATTTTAAAACAGCATTTTGAATGGCATTTAAGTGTTTTTTCCACCAGTAGTTTTCCGGGTCATATACCAGACTATCAAATTTTTTCCATCCTTCATTCACTATTTCCTTGTACCAAACAGTATTCCAGTTAAAAACCGGTTCGCTGCCCAGATATGTAGCCATGGAGCCAGGTCCTATATTAAGATCAAAAGAGGGAAATGCCTCGGCAAGAAAATAATGATTGTTAAAATGCTTTTTAGCTTTGATAATTTTTTTCTCTACACCCATGTGCATTTCTTCAAGAGTATCAAAAACTATTTCATCATTATTTAATACATGCACATCTTTTTTTCTGGCAACCAGCTTAAGCATAGGCCTGTCCATATCTTTCCCTTTCCACCATGCTATAAATCTTTCTTTTGTTTCTTCCCAATTATTTTTTGAAATCATATATTATCCCTCCTTCCATTATCTTAACTAAATATTTATATAACATAATAAATAAATCTACTTGG
>JANQLN010000034.1 GCA_028280575.1 Clostridia bacterium | reverse complement strand
AGACTGCGAGGAAAAAGAGGACAGGCTTTATGAAAAGCTTAGAAAGGCGCTGCCCCAGGATATGGTGCGTGATTTAAACAGGTACGGCGATGTCCACCTTTTGCAAAGGACACTTACGAGGGTATTCTTCTACAAGCACGGCTTCAAGGACGCAATAGCCTTTTCCAGGGTTGTGGGGGAAAAGAGGGAAAATGTAAGGCTGGACATAAAAATACTATAAAATGGGATTTTCAGCATGGGAGCCTGCACAACCGTAATCAGGCTCCCATGCCGGGTACATGGGGTAACTTTTAATATGATTGAATAAATACGTATTCGCAGTTTGCAAAAGTAATCCTGTCCTTATTATTTATGCTGTAATCTATATTGCTGTCTATTTTTTTATCATTTATATATGTTCCATTCCTGCTGTTTAAGTCCTTCAAATAATAGCACTCATCTTTTACAATAATTTCTGCGTGCACTTTTCCGACGGAATTGTTGTTAATGATATAATCCACCATATCCTGCATTCTGCCGATAACAATGCTGGACTTGACTATATGGATTTCATCAGAGGAATGCTTGTTTTTTGGTACAAGGCACGGCACGCCCAAGCTTCTTTCATCAAGTATTTCCGTCTTGTTACTCAGATATGTTATATTTCCATCTGTCTTCTTCCTTTGCACTTCAGCTTCCTTGCTCTGCTGCTTTTGCACTGTATTCTTTTGTTTTTGGAATGGATATTCCCCACCGGGACCGGCTGTTTTAAACCTTGCAGCCAAATGTCTTGTGATAATGAAATCAAGTGCCCCAATTACCAGCAGCAAACCAAAGGTTTCGGCAGCAGCTTTTGGAAAACCGCCTGGAACAACGCTTGTAAAAACTATAAAAATACCTAGAAAAAATAACTGGGTTAATAAAATAGCTATAATACCTGTTCTTGTAATATTTACCGCATCATGTTCCTTAGTACCCTTTTCCACCGCCGGAGAGGCGGCGGCAGTTTCTTCCTCTGCCTTTTCAGCGCTGCTTTTATTAAGCTTAAAGTCAACAGTTTTCAGTTTATGTTCTTTCCTCTTTTTGGCAAGCAGCTCATCCAATAATTTCACAAAACCGGTTGGTGTATATAAATCATCTTTTAAAAAAGATATGAGCCTTTGCAAATAATTGTCATCATCTTCCTGTTCAATTAGATTTACCGGACCGGTAACAATATCAAGTGCAAACTCCCTGAATTTACTTACTGCTTCCGCCTCTCTTTTTACCGGGACATATACCATCCAGACGTTTAGTGTATCAGGCTCGATAAATATATAATCACTATCAATAAGAAAATATTTGTCATAAAGCATATAGCTTCCGGAAGATAAGGTCAGTATTCTTATAATCTGGCTGAGTATTGAAAGAATCTCCTCTCTTTTTAACACTTTCAAGCTTAAAAACTTTTTCAGGGATAATTTTGATGTAATTTCATAATAAAGATTCATTTCCATATCGCTGTAGAGTAAATTAAGCTTGATTATTCCCGATATATTGTTTCTAACAAGCATTTCAACCTGGTGATGGACTATACTGCTGTCATTTTTTGTCTTGATTATCAAGTTGCTTGCCCTGGAGTTATTGCTGTAGATGAACTCGAAATCCGGTTTTGACGCATTTACCATAAAATATTATTCTCCCCTTCAAATTAATTAATCTTATTATTGTCTCTTATGCCGGTGCTGTTTAGATCATTTACTATAGAATCATCCCCAAAAACATTTTCCATGATATCTGTAACAAAATTTATTATTGCTTCCCTGAAAATTAAAGCAATCCCTACCAAAACCGCAATAATAATAACAATTTCAACTGTTCCCAGACCCTTTTCTTTCTCTAAAAAATTACGCATTAACACATTTATCACCTCCCCCCTCCCTAAAGCCATTAATCCTAAAATCCCTTTAAGGCTAAAATAGCAGGGGTTATGGCAATCAATAATATTGCTATAAGCATAAAGGCAAGAGGAAAAATCATTTTTGTAGACGCTTCTTCACCCATTTTTTTTGCTACATTTTTCCTCATGTGCCAGCACTCCTCCCCGCTTATTCTCAAAACAGAGACCAGCTCACTGTTGCCCTTCCTGATATTTTGAACCAGCACCGAAACAAGCCTTGTTATTTCAGGTATTCCGCACCTTTTTGAAAAACGTTCATAAGCCTTGATTTCAGGCACGCCGGATTTCATATCCATAACCGCACACCTTAATTCCTTTTGAAGCGGCTCTTCCTTTTTAGCTTCGGCAGCTATTTTTTCCCAGGCAAAACGTGTAGTCATACCCGCATTTATTAAAAGTGTAAATTTATTGATAAAGTCTGGAAACGCAAACTGTATGGATATTTTTCTCCTCTTTTGTTTATTCCTCAATTCCCTGTCCGTTGTAACAAGTATTATTGACACCAGCAAAGCAAGGAATATAAGCATTTTATTGCCAGGGCCCGTAAACTGGCAGATTGTCAATATAATGGTTATTCCAATCATAATATATATTATCCTGTTTGCCCAAAAAACCTTAAGCATATCCCTGGCAAGAGTGTTGCCGTAAAGCTCACCGGAAATAATTGAAATGCCTCTGTCGTAGGATGATTTGTATTTATATCCCGTTAACTCTAAAAAAAGCAAGCCTATAGGAAGCAATTCCTTTAATGGAAACTCTCTTTTTTTAACATCTTTAAGCATGTGATTATATTTCCCTCTGGAAATATAAAACATAACGCTGCTTGATAATATCATGAAAACAAGTAAATAAAACATTCAAAAAATGCCTCCTCATATTTTGATATCAACAATTTTTTTCGAGATGACATATGCACATAAAAGAAGAACCAGCGATAATGTCATAACCACCCTTCCCGCAAGAGTCTTAAATATTGGTTCTATATACTCCGGTGCACTGGCTGACAGCAGCAATATCATAGCCACAGGAACAATATTTAAAATCTTTTGCTCAAATTTCTTCTCAGCCACCAGCATTTCAATTTCCTGCCTGACTTCAATCCTGTCACTTATTATTTGTGTTGTATTTTTTATCACCTCAACTATATTGCCACCGGCCCTTTTACATGTTTTGAAAACATCTGTAAAGCTCTTTATATCTTCCACAGCCGATCTATCGGCAAAATCAGCCAGGGCTTTTTCAATGGGATCATTCATTTTAAGCCTTTTAATTATTAAGGCTGTTTCCTGCCTGATCATCGCAGTCTCTTCAGGGTAAAGTATTTCAAGGTCTTTTGGAAGATTGTAAAATGCCATTTCCACAGATTTTCCCGATGACAGCGACGAGGAAACAGTGTATAATAAATCCTTAAACTGCAGGTTTAATTCCCTCTTTCTTTTTTCTATTATTTCACGTTTTTTGATTGCCGGATAAAGTAACCCGGACATACTTACAATGCCGGATATAAGATGGCTTCTGTAAAATATGAAGGCAATACAGTATATAACTGCCGCCGCAGCTATAAAGCAGAGTGCTTTTTCCCTGATTTTCATTTCGTAATTGTTATAATCCATCTATATATCCTCCTTTGCCGGCCATAATGAATTTAGCCCTGTTTTTAAATTCACTGCCTGTTTTTATAAGTTTACCTTCATGAAAGTAAAAAACAGGATTCAAATTGATTTGTCCGTCAATTATGCCGTCAATCTCACTAATTTCAAGAACCTTCCTGCTTCCGTCTCCCATCCTGGAAATATGGACTATGATATCAATAGCAGATGCTATTTGCCTCCTTATTGCATCAAGGGGCAAATTTGCACCCAGCAGCACCATTGTCTCAAGACGGCTCATCATATCCTTTGCCGAGTTTCCATGTCCTGTGGATAATGACCCGTCATGTCCTGTATTCATAGCCTGTAGCATATCAAGCGCTTCTGCTCCTCTAACCTCACCTACAATTATCCTTTCCGGCCTCATCCTTAAGGATGTCCTGATAAGCTCCCTTATGCTTATTGAACCTTTTCCCTCAACATTGGCATTCCTTGTTTCCATACTTACTATATTTTCTATCCCTTCAATCCTAAGCTCGGCAGAATCTTCTATTGTAATAATCCTTTCATCCTTTGAAATATATCCGGCAAGTGCATTAAGAAAAGTGGTTTTTCCCGAGCTTGTCCCCCCGCAGATAAAAATATTATATTTTGCCTTCACAAGGGTACTTAGAAATCCCGCAGCTTCCTTGCTGACTGTACCAAATTCTATCATTTTCTCCATTGTCAAAAATTTGCTTCCAAATTTCCTTATAGTCATAACAGGCCCGTTTAAAGCAACAGGCTTTAACACAACATTAACCCTTGAGCCGTCCAGCAGCCTGGCGTCAACTATGGGTGCAGCCTCATTTACCGTTCTGTTTACCCTGGACACAACCGATTGTATTAAGCTTTCCAATTTATCTTCAGTTTCAAACCTGATATCCTGTTTGCTCACTTTCCCATTTTTTTCTATGAATATATTGTCCGGACCATTTATCATAACCTCTGTAACGTCTTCGTCGTCAATCATGGGCTGGAGTATGTCCAGCCCCCTCATTGAATTGAAAACCGTGTCTACAACAAGCTTTTTTTCCTGCAGGGTAATATACTTGTCCTTTGATATATTAAATACCATTTCAATAATTTTCTCCCTTAATTCTTCGTCGGACATTTCCTGCTCCAATGTCAGGGTCCGGCATATACTGTCTCTTATATGCTGGATAAGGTTATTTATATTCTTCACTCCAGATCCTCCATTTTAGGGAAAACATATTTTTTCAGCAGCAAATCCAAAAAGCCGGATAAATGGCTTAATTCATTTCTGAAATAATCTAAATCAACCAGACTGCCGGTTTCCTTGGGCGCAAATTCAACTACTTCCTTTCCGAGGATGCTATTGCCGATTGGATAACAGCTTGTATCGTCAGTACCTAACTGGACAGGTACCATATTCTCCTGTATACGGCAGCCGTTTTTGTCTTCCTGTAAATCAAGCTCTTTCTTTATTGTCTCAAGCCTTTGGGTTTCCATTTTATTGTTTGAAAACGGGACAAATATAATATCACATTCATTTAATATTGCAAAATTCCTTTTATCAAGCCTGCTGTCCATATTCACCATAATAAAATCATAGCTGCCCAGTGATTTTAATGAAGATACAATTTTTACATAATCTTCCGGTGATATTTCATCAAGCTCTAAAAGGCTTTCTGCCCGGGGAAGATAAAATAATCCGCTGATATCGGAAGCACAGGTAACCCCGTCCAGTATTGTTCCTATATTCGGATACCCGTCCTTTACCCTGTACAGAACATTTGAAAAAGCATTACATGAATTTTTAAAAATAATTTTTATGACGCTTGCGCCGTCTGAATCAAAAAACAATATATTTCTTCCCTTTAAAGCACTTCTTGCTGCAAGCCCCGCACCCAATGTCATATTTACCGTATCAAAAACAGGACCGTATATGCCCACACAAAGGCACATGCCGCTGTTAATCGGTGAAAACGGGCCTTTTTCGGATGTATAGTAATCGATAATTTTTTTTACTAACAGGTCACAGTGCTGAAATTTATATATACTGTCATATCCGGTTACATTTTTATCTTCTGAAAAAAACAGTACCAGGCCTGAATTAACAGGGTAATCTTCATGGATTTCTCTTGAAGTTAACAAAATATCCGTATTCTTATTGTAATCATTTTTTTTAAATTGTGCCGGGGTAACAAAGCTTACTGTAAACAAATGAGAATAATTAACTGCTATATAATTGCTTAAACTGCTTATATATTCATAATCTTTGTCAATTAATAACAGGCTTATTCTACCCATTCTGACACTCCTTCTAGATTTTTACTATGAATATTATAATATCTAAGCCTATATTTGTCAAATTTTTATAGTATGAGTAAAAACATAGGAAGCCTTGGATATTTCATAAAATATTTTGGCGAAAAGACAATTAAAGGATTTATATTCTATATTTATAAATAATAAATTCTTAGTATAAAAAGACCTATGCTTTTTTACCTGGAAATATCCTGCATAATATTACCGCTTATCTATCCGGTCATGTGAGCTGCTGTAGTATCCGACAATTAAAGAATCCATCTCTTTGCTTATCTCAAGCACCTCTTCACAATGAATTGACCTTTTGCATAATTCCTGCTCAAGTTTTTTTCTCAACAAAATTATTTCATCATTGATAAACTTCTCTTTAGTAGCATTCAATTTAACTTCCCCCGCTTCCTCATTAGTAAAATTAAACGCAATTTTATCTTATAATCTTATTTTACAACATTTATCCATTTTTTTCAATAGCATTATACATTTTTTTACATGAAATTTTATTAGAGCTCCCCATTTTTTGCCTTTGCTTAAATTAAACCATCTTTATAATATTTTAAAATTATGCTGCAGATATGGAACGTACTTATGGAATGGATAGTTTGATACTACAGCGAAAACCCTTATTATCAGTCAGGCTTTTTCGCTGTAGTATTGAGCAATTATAACACCTTTTTACATCTTGTCGGCAACATAGTTCCACAGATACTCTGCGTATCCCACCAGCTTGTCTCCTCCCAGTGAGAAAAAGACAATTAACACCAGCAGGTTAAATGCCACCGTGTCGGTTAAAAATGCTTCTTCTTCAACTACAAAAGCCCTGTACTTATGCAGGAATACATCAACTGCTTTAAATATGACATAAAGCAGGTTAAATAAAAGAAATATGGTAAAGATCAATGTGGTAATCCTGGTTCCCATTGCCAATGCACTAACTGTTAAATCTGTCTTTTGAAGGAATGAAACTGCAATTAGCACCGGCCACATAAGAACAGCTATAAAAAATGCAGTAAAAAATCTTATAATCCTGGGTACAAATGATTTAAAAATGTATCCCGCATTTTTAGTAAGAACAGCCATTCTGCTTATTTCCCAGACCCTTATTTCAGATGTTGCCTTATTCAATCTAACCATTGTATATGAATCAACGGCATCGTCAAGAGTAAGCAAGTAATCTTCTTTAAATTCATCGTCATAATACCAGCTTTTTATTTGCTTCCATTCACTAAAAGGAATAACATATCTGCTCTTATTTCCATTAGATATTACTTCAAGTACAACGCTGTGAGCCACGCCTAAAAACTCAACAATCCTCTTTAATAATTCCATAATGACCTCCAAAAACCTGCAATGATACTAAATGATATTTTCTAAACCCGTCCTTTGATTTTACAATATTTTCGGCAATCCTTCAAGAATATATTTTTTTAAATCAAAATGCACACTGTATTTAACCTATTGGATATAATGAATAAATTTAACCTTTGAAACAGAAAATAATACAAAACTGTATAAAGGTTGTGAAGTTTTGAAAAATGCAAAAAAAACCATATTCATATTCCTTATTATTTTACTTTCAAACCTTTCATTGTCAGGCAGCTATGGAACCAGACCGTTAACTCCTTCTCTTCGTTTAGGTGACAGGAATGAAAACGTCCTGAGGCTGCAGCAAAGGCTTAGCAATTGGGGGTATTATAAAGGGGAGATTTCCGGGTATTTTGACAAGGATACGTTTAATGCGGTAAGGCAATTCCAGCACTCATACGGGCTGCCTGTTTACGGAACGGCAGATAAACATACAATACTGGCCCTAGGCCTTTCAAAAATTATATTTACAGGTGTTGTCCATGCACAGGCAACAGGAAATTCGGATGAACAGCTTCTTGCACGTGCCATAAACGGTGAAGCAAGGGGAGAGCCCTATGAGGGCCAGGTTGCCGTGGGGGCGGTTATTATAAACAGGACAAGAGATCCCGCTTTCCCCAAAACAATAGCCGGAGTCATATACCAGCCCGGAGCATTTACCGCTGTCTCAGACGGTCAGATAAATATTGCAATAAAAGAAGGCTCTACCGTATTAAAGGCGGCCAGGGATGCTCTCAACGGTTGGGACCCTACAGGAGGATGCATATACTACTGGAATCCGGCAACAGCTACCAGTAAATGGATATGGAGCAGGCAAGTAGTAAAAAAGATTGGAAAACACAACTTTGCAAAATAAAAAACTATGGAGGTGCTCATATTGGGTATAAGGGAAAAATTGCTTGATTTCAAAAGAAGATTGCAGGATAGAAAGATGTACAGTATTGTTATAGTAATCATAGCTGTTATATCTATTTGGGGAATAAACCAGTACAGACATTCGGCAAGCTTGAAACAGGAGCTTAACAATAATTACAACAGGGCATTTTACGATTTGCTGGGATATGTCAACAATGTGGAAGTATTGCTGGTTAAAGCCTTAATAGCATCCACGCCGGAAAAAACAGCCGGCACATTGC
Source organism: Clostridia bacterium (assembly GCA_028280575.1). Classification (GTDB taxonomy): domain Bacteria; phylum Bacillota; class Clostridia; order Acetivibrionales; family STF1-152; genus JANQLN01. The sequence continues at coordinate 42,632 of JANQLN010000034.1, read as the reverse complement.
AAGAAGCCTGGAGACAGGCTAATATGGCACAAACAAACCTTGGACAGCTGCCTGTTTCACAGCATATTTTGGCAAAAACCTCAAAATTCCTTACTCAAGTGGGAGACTTGGCATACTCTTTGAATAATACAACCATGGCAGGCAATACAATAACTGAAAAGGACTACCAAACAGTTGAAAAGCTTTACGGATACTCTATCGAACTCGGGAAAAGCCTGGATGATTTACAGCAGCAGCTTTCATTTAAAAGAATAAAATGGGATGAACTGACCAGACGTGGAGCATCAATCTTTAGAAAAACATCCGCGGATATGCCGTCACAGCAGTTTGAAAATATTGATAAGACATTCCAGGAATATCCCACATTAATTTATGACGGACCATTTTCCGACCATCTTACCACACTTGAGCCAAAGGGCATAACAGGTAATATGCTGAATGCAGACCAGGGCAGGGAAAAGGTTACAGAATTTTTGGGAAAGGACAGGGTAGCCTCCCTAGAGCTCACGGGACAAAATGATGACGGGCCAATTAAGACATTTACATACACGGCAGCTTTCAAAGATAATCCTGAAGAGCAAAAAGCAATTGTCGACATCACTCAAAAAGGCGGCCATGTTTACTGGATGTTATATAACAGACCTGTTCCCGAAAAGAAAATCACCGTAGACCATGCCAAGGAGCTGGGCCGTAAATTCCTTGAAGAAAAAGGCTTTAAGAATATGGCCGATACCTATTATACACAGGAGGATAATACGGCTGTTATAAATTATGCTTATAAGCAGGATAATGTAATTATATATCCGGACCTTATAAAAGTAAAAATAGCATTGGATAACGGAGAGGTTCTTGGCATTGAGGCAAAAGGATACCTTTATTCCCACAGGGAGCGCAGCATTCCCTCACCAGGTATTACAGCGGACGAGGCAAAATCAAAAATAAATGAAAGGATTGAAATATTAAGCTCAGGGCTTGCAATAATACCTACCAATTTTAAAACCGAATTATTCACGTACGAATTTAAAGGAAAGATGTACGGGAGGGATTTTCTCATTTATATTAATGCAAAAACCGGAAAGGAAGAAAACATCCTATTGATAATAGATACCCCTAATGGAATACTGACAATGTAGAATGCTCCCGTTTCAACTTGAGAGTTTCCCCATTTTTCATATATTTGCATTTTATACAATTCTCATGTATAGTTAGAAAATAAATAGCAACTAATGGGAGATTGGGATAAATGAGCATTTATGAAAACAAACCTACTGTAAAGCATGCCGGAATATTGTACTCTGCTGCGGTTTTACTTCTGTTTTTTGCAGGCAGCAGAGTTCAATCGGCAGACTTTTACCGGGGTATAATAATAACAGAATATTTTTTTATATTACTTCCTGTTGTTATTTATGTAATATTATGTAAAATTGACTTTAAAGAACAGTTCAGGATGAAACCTATCGGCATATTGAATTTATTTTTGATTTTTTGCATAATGATTTTTTCCATACCTGTTGTAAGCATACTTAACCTGCTTAATCTATGGGCAATTAAAAGTATTTTTGGAAATGTAATTTTAGTATCGATTCCGCAGGCGGAAAACATGGCCGGCCTTTTTTTGAATATACTAGTTGTCGGTGTTTCCGCCGGAATCTGTGAAGAGGTCCTCTTCAGAGGCGTCATTCAACGAGGCATGGAAAAATATGGTGTAAAAGCGTCAATTATTTATACTGCATTGCTCTTTGGCCTGATTCATCTTGATTTTCAAAGATTGCTCGGCACTGCAATATTAGGCGGGCTTATAGGATTTATCGTATACAGGACAAACTCACTGTACGGGGGAATATTTGCACACTTTGTAAACAATTCGGCTGCCGTAGTAATCAGTTTTGTCTCATCAAAATTATTAGGTGAAATGGTTCCTCCACAGTTTAATACCGGCTCCGATTATATGGCAGAATATTTTGAAAACCTTCAGTCAATGCCCGGCAATCAGCTTGCGGTTATAATTTCCAGCTGGATATTCATGTTATTATTTGCCGGAGCAATTTTAGCGGGGCTTTTTATTGCCTTTACAAGAACAACATCAGATAAAAAGCAATTCCCGGATAAAAATATTCAAAGAAGCAATAAGGGCCTGGTATGGTTCATACCCGGACTGGCTGTTGTTGCATTTGTATACACGGTGATAGCTTTTCAATTAACGGGAACCAATATGGGCCTGCTGGAAACCATACTGGAAGTAATACGGTAACAGCTCATTTCCACAAGCTGTCCATATATAAGCCGGTTTAAGGTAGCCTTTATGTTCTTTTTCTTAAAGGTCATATAATTCTCCATGTTCCTACAAATTTTTATTTACTTTACCACTTGCCCTCCGTTTACATTTATGAGAAAATTAATCATGGTAAATAGGGGGAGTATTATGGACTCAAAATTGGAGAAATCAAATCATAAAGATAATCTATTATTTTCAAAATTAAGTAAGATAGCCTTTATATTCTTAGTAGTATTATTATGTCTAATATTAGTAAGTATAATTACATCTATAACAAAAGTACATATTAGTGAGATAATAAGAATGATACTTGGGTCATTAATTGTAGTCTTTTCTATAATTACTTTTATATTATCAATTATAGACCTTACAAAAGGGCCTAGTAAAAAAGGGCTTACAATAGTATCTTTGGTTTTTAGCAGCATTATAGTTTTAATTTTTATATTTTTATTATTTATACTTATAATTTATCAATAATATAGATATTATTTTGTAAGGAGGTTCAATATAATGCTAAATACTAAAAACACAAATAACCGAGTAACAACGTGGACGCGCTGGATTGCACGATTTTGGGGAACAATAATTGTTATATGTGTATTACTTGTACTCATTGGTACTGTATGGGACTGGTTTAAAACTGGGACTGCAGATCCATATGCCGTAGACAATGTTTCCTTAATAGAATACTTGGGTCCGGTTCTCATAACTTTAAGTGCTATAGGGTTGGGCATTGCTTGGCGTTGGGAGAGATTCGGAGGAGCAATTGCTTTTATTTTCCAGTTGATATTTCTTACTGTACATTTGATTCAGGAGCCTATCTCCTTGACCTCTAGTTTTATTATTCCCTTTTTAATATCATTGTCAATCATCTTTCCTGGAATACTATTTCTTTTTTGTTGGCGGCGATCTCGCAAAGAACCATAAATAATGTGGTTTTTTGCATATGACACCAAAATATTGGACTTTTAAAATCAATTGTGCTATGCCTTTACTATTATCCTTTGTATAACTTTTATTACATAGATTGGCTTTGCAATCAGAATCGGTTTATAACCCACTCCTGCTTCTTTCGTGTTATTTATGGATAGATAAATATTAAGCTGTCTATGGCGTGACTATAAGTTGGGGATTACCTGCGGAGGCTTCCCTGGTTGCAAATGTAACATGATTTTCCGGACTGGACGGCCCCTCGTTGATAAGCAGAAACGACACAATCTTGTCAGACATATTGCTATTTACATAACTTGTTACATCATACTCATACCATACACCGGGGATGCTGCTTACAGCATTTTCACCGATATATGTTGTCCCTGCCGGAGCATTATTCCATGTTATACTTGTCTCTGACCAACTCTCATCAGAAGTCCCGTATAGTTTAATTGTCCTTGAAGAATCAGAAGCGACCTTAGATACATAAACCCTTAATACTGCCGAATGCGCACTGGTGTCACTAAATGCACTGAAATCAAACCTGGCATATGACTTTCTCCTGTAACCTGGTGAAGCACTTTTAACCATCATGCCTATATCATTACCATAGTTTGTATCAGCATGTCCCCCATCCCTCACATATGAATCGGCAATAGGCGTTACGGTTGTTTCACTGCCGGGTGCCGGCGTAGGTGTGGCTGTCGGCCCTGGCGTAGGTATGGGCGTTGGCGTCGCTGTTGGACCGGAAGTAGGTGTACCGGATGTCCCCTGGTATTCATGTGCGCCAATATCGGTATAGCCGTCAGTCAATTGATTCCCAAAGAAATCCATTCCACCGTTATTAGCAATCAACTTTCCACTATTGATGGCCGGTGAACCCTGGGTGAGTTTGTAGCCTGCCAATGTATTAATGCCGTAACCGCCGGAACCGGGCTGGGCAAATAATGGGTCCAGTGTGATTTTGTTATTGTCAGTGGGCTCTGTTTGAGGGTGTACACCATAAAAAAGATTGTTGTCAATTGTTCTGACATAATCACTATTGGCTGTGTAAAAATCATACACGGCATTATTGCTCATATTATAGATAATGTTATTTTCAAAGCTGTAGATTCTCGGTCCGTTTCCGCCTTTATGGCGCTCATAAATAATTTTAGGGGATACATTTGGACCGATATAGACCGTATTGTTGTATATTTTAAGACCTTGTGTAGGGTAGTTGACGGTAAATATACCACCCTTATCATTCTGGCTGATATTGTACCGTACAATATTCCCCTTATCCTGGGGTTTTGTGCACATCCAGAATAAGCCATGGTTGTTGTCATGGCTGTAGCTGTACTGGAATATGCAGTCAACACTATTAAGGTCTGCATTATACAGGCATCCGTCATAATCAACAGTCAAGTTCCTGTATCCTTCATTAAATTGGAATACCGTTCCTGCAGAGCTTCTTGAAAAAATAGTATTTCCCGTCCCTGCTCTCACTGCCGTATCATAGCATACATTGTATTCCACCAGGCAGGTATTGTCGGATAATCTGGTAACAATAGCATTTTTCCCTATGTCACTAATTACATTGTTGCGTATAATGAGATTACTGAATCTCCTTGCATTCCATGCTGGAGTGTAAGGGTAATCGCTATGCTTGATTTCATTGTTTGTAATAATACCCTGATTATCCACCGAAGTAATTGTACACCCTTCGATCAAAACATTGTTGAACCTTGTGGGTACCGTATCATCCGACCTGGTTGCAATGTAAATAGCTGCTGTCCTTTTTGCGTCCAGTGAATTGCCTGCAATTCCTTTGACATTGTGTATATTAAGGTTTCTTAACACAATATGGTCAACCGTACCGAAATTGCTTCCAATAACTTCAACTCCCCTTCGGTCTGCAGCGTCTGGCGCATCATTGGTGATTTCAAGATTGTTCACCTCAATATATTCCTGATTGTAAATATAAACAACCCCTTCACCAACCAGGCCTGCTCCATCAATAACAGGCTTGCTGCCATTACCGTACATGTCGATTACTATTGGAGCGCTGCTGGTGCCGGACCCCTGAAACTTTAATTGGCCGGTCCATATGCCGCTGGCTTTAAACAGTATCTTATCACCAGGCTGATAGTTTATACTGTTTACCTTGCCGAGGGTTTTGAAAGCTTTAGATTGGGACAGTCCGTCATTATGATCATCTCCCCCGATAATATCCACATAGTAGATGTTGCCGGCAGAAGCGGCATTGGCGGGATGATATATGACACCCAGGGCTATTACAAAAATACACATTAACCATACTAACAATCTTTTTTTTAATAGATGTTTCATGAACATAACCTCCTATAATCATTGCTTTACTTTATAATATTTTTTTGTTAAACCTTGTAATGTATAACAATAAGTAGCTTTAACAGAAGTGAGCTATAAACCCATCCCGATTCTGGTGAATGCATGTAATAAAAGTTTTTATAAAGAACGTTTTTCAGCTTCTCTTAACCCTTTATACACCTCCCTATATCAATGATTTAGTTTTTTTAATAAATTTTGTATTATTGTATCGTCTATTTCTATTATCAAGTTTTTTTTATTTGCATCCAGGTATTTTTCATAGCACCACTCAACATAAGCATTTTGATAATTAGAAATATCAGAGATGGCTTCCTTTTTATTTAACACTTTGAAAATAATTAGTTTCCCGTTATAATAAATAGGATCGGAAATATCCTTATCTTCCAGGTGAATTAGTATATCGGTTAACTCATTCTCAAGGGAATCCTCCGGATATACTTCATTTGCAAGAACAGATAATTGGTAACAGTCTGCCTTATGAGGCAAATCAAAAAGAGCATTTTTTATTTTATTTATTTCTAAGTAGTCATCTTTAATTTGTTTCAGTCTATTCAATGCATTTTCTTTTTCATCAAGCCCTATGGAATCCGCCTTTAAAATATTTAAGGTGATGATATCCAGGGTATAATCATATTTCTTTTTATAATCAATACTCTCTAAAAACGCATCCCATGTCGATTCATCAAATACATGGATATGGTTTTCATAAAATTGGATACAAGCAGCTTTCAGGTTCGTCTGTTTGTAAAGGTAATAATCTAGTATTTTATAGTTTTTTGGTCCATAGATCACTTTTTTTTCATTAAGAGCTTTATCTCTTTGGCGGTTCGTTTCCTGGTAATGGGAAAGAAAATCGGTAAAATCGATAGCAGACACCAGATCAAGCCTTTTTGCCAGTATTTGTTCATTTTTTAAAGAAGTAATTTTTGCAATAACCAACTCCAGCAAATAATCGGCAGGGGTTTCTCCTTCGAAAGTTCTATTCCAAAAATTTTCATCAAACTCTGCCCCATAGTTCTTTTTATAATAAGAAAAAACCTGGCTTCTATAGCTCTCTGCAAACATCATAAACTCCTGTGCATAAACAGGCTCTTCGTTAATCCACATAACTATTTCTGAATTTTTGCCCTTTACCGTAATAAATACAAGAAGCACAATGAAGGCCACTATAATAACCAATGGGATAAATAATTTTTTTTTCATAATTTCACCTTTATTGCGTATTAAACAAAAAAACCGGTAGTGAATATTTTTATCTTCACAAAAGAGAAGTTGGGATAACCCTTATGTTATCTATGTTGATTAAAATTTTTATTAATACTTATTCAAAATATACTCCTGTTTAACTACATGATGCCGCAGGCTAAATAGGAGTATATTTTAAGTATCAATCACATTTTATTTTTTAACTGCCGCATACCATTTGCGAACATTCTTTGTTACTTCTTCTCCGCCGCTCTTGTGCCACTTTTCAACGAACTCATCAAACTTATCTATGGACCATTCTCCAATAACTATTCTTGTCATATACTCTTTGTACATGGTATGTGACCTGATATCTGCATAATCCCCGTAAACACTGGAAGGCATACCATTTGCAGCGCTAAGAATAGTGGGCTGGGCATTGGTATCAAGGATGAGATTTTTCACCATGTCCCACTTCCAGGCATCCTCCTCTGTCTTTGATTCATCCATTCTGTTGACAATCTGCTTCTCGCTGATAATGTTACTTCTAAACCTGCATTCCATCTTTGTATTATCTTGCTCCAGCATCACCTTCTTCCCATCCTTGACGACATGGTGCATTCCCTGTGCACCATATTCCAGGTCAACATAATTCTCAGGATCATTCAGATAGTTCAAAAGCGTAAGGCAGGCAATTATTTTTTCTTGGGTATCGGCAGTAATCATCCACTCGGGTCTTTTCAATACTTTCTTTGAGACAACCCCATCATATCCTTCAACATCAAAAATGGGTAACGCTTTTACCTCTGCATTGGGATTGGTATTTCTCATTTTTTCAATCCTCGATGCGGCATATTCAGGCATATGGTAATAAATGCCCACCCTGTCCGAGTACAGCTTTGCATCCCATTCTTTTTTCTTATTGAAAAATGTTTCTTGATCCATGAGCTTTTCCTGGTATAAATACCTGATAAATTCAATTGCTGACCGCATATTTTTTGTTACGCCCGCATAAGTGATTTCCCCTTCATATATTTCCCATCCCGGCTTGCCGGCAAGAATTGCAACACCAAACGGTGTAAACAGATGATCCATCCACGATCCGCCTTCTCTGCCTCCTGTTGGAATTTCATCATCGGGGTCTCCGTTTTTATTGGCATCTTGGTCCCTGAACGCCTTTAAAACATCTACAAACTGATTCCTTGTTTTAGGCATATCCAGGCCAAGATTATCAAGCCAGTCTTGTCTAATGTAGGCACCATGGTCAACATAGTCTTTAATCATAGGAATGTAGTAAATACCGCCTTCACCCGAAGGGTCGGCTGCTGCAATAACATCCCATATTTCGGCGGGTATTCTTTCCCATACATTTGGCGCATATTTCGGAAGATAATCCTTCAAGTTCACAGCGGCTTTGTTTTCTATGATTGTTGCTTCTATACCGCCATGAGGAAGAAACATATCCGGCAGGTCATTAGCAGCCATAGCGGGCCTAAACCTTTGCAGGTAGGCTTCTCCACCGTTCCAGGGAATGGCAGGCATAGTCGGCGCTACGCCAATTCTTTCCTTGAAATAATTGTACATGGTTCCACCTTTTTCTGTTGGCAGCTCGCCAACATTGACATTCCAAACCTCAATCTCTACAGGTTCTGCCTTTTCACCGGCTTCTTTTGTTTGTTCTGAATCACTTTTAGTAGTATTTGGCTCCTTTTCACCGGTTGGTTCTTGTGAATCCGCCACTTTTCCTCTCGTACAACCAATCATTGAAGCTGAAAGAATTGAAATGACAGTTATTAAAGCCAGGCTCCTTTTTAATTTCTTCTCCATTTTTTTCCCTCCTTTTATTTTAATATTCATTTCAAATTATGATCAACGGCTTTCAAACAGCCGCTACCATCAAAAAACTAACCCTTTACCGAACCAAGCATTGCTCCTTTTACAAAATATCTTTGTATAAAAGGATACACCATCATAATAGGCAACATGGCAAAGATGACTGCAGCTGCTTTCACCGTTTGTTCATTATATACCATTGTAGTCATGACAATATCTACCATGTCTATTTCCTCGGTACCGTCTACCATTTGCCTCAAAAGCAACTGCAGCGGAAACATTTTGCTGCTTTTAATAAATAATATGGGATGTAAAAACTGATTCCACTGGGCCACGGCATAAAATAGCCCTAGGGTAGCCAAAACCGCTTTGGAGTTGGGTATCACGATTCGAAAAAGCATTTGAAAATAGCCGCATCCTTCTATTTTCGCCGCTTCTTCAAGCTCATCCGGCAGTTGTTTGAAAAATGTTCTCATAATAATCAGGTTATATGCACTAATAGCATGCGGCAGAATCAGGACAAAAATGCTGTCATATAGGCCAAGACTCCTTAAGGTAAGAAAATAGGGAATCATGGGTGCCCTGAAAATCATTGTGAACACAATGGTAACCATCATCACCTTGCCTATTTTAAATTCTTTTTTTGCCAGGGGATACGCTGTCAGGGACGTTAAAAACAGGCTGTTTACAACGCCTATGAATGTTGTAGATATGGTAATAAATAATGATCTCCACATTCTGTTTTCTTTAAATATATAACTCCAGGAGGCTAGAGTAGGTTCTATTGGAAAAATATATATTTCGCCCCTGTCAACTGCAGTGCCATGGCTTAATGAAGTAGATACTACATTTAATAAAGGAACCAGCATAATAAAAGCGAGTATTGCCAGGAACATATAGATTATGATATCTATTAACCTATCTTGCGTTTTGCTACTCATCTACCATAATCCTCCCGCATCTGTATATTTTTTTGCCAGCTTATTGGCGCAAATGACCATAATAAAACCTATAATGGATTGAAACATCCCAATTGCAGTTGAAAAACTGTATTGACCGTCAATAATGCCTATCCTGTATACATAGGTATCTATAATATCCCCCACACTATAGGTCATCGGCGTCAGCAGATTGTATACATGCTCAAAGCCTAAATCAAGAAATCTGCCTAAGTTGAGTAAAAATAGAACTGTTACGGTGGGCATAAGCAAAGGAATTGTGACGGAAAAAATGGTTCTTATCCTGCTCGCTCCATCTATCTTTGCTGATTCATATACCTGCGGATCAATACTGCTTAGTGCAGCCATAAGAACGATCGTACCCCATCCTGTGTTTCGCCATAAATGCGTCAACACTACAAGTGGCCGGAACATCTCTTTTTGCTGCATAAACAAGACCGGTTCTGCCCCAAAATATTCAATGATTTGGTTTACCATACCGTCTAATGATAAAAAAGTAAACGTCAACCCGGCAATAATCACCCAGGAAAAGAAGTGGGGGACGTAAAATATGGTTTGTACGGTTTTTTTAAAATACTTGTTTTTGACTTCATTTATAAGTACGGCAAGAATAATCGGTGCAGGAAAGCCAAATAGCAGCTTATAGGAACCAATAATCACTGTATTTTTTACCACACGCCAAAAATCCTGGTAATTAAAAAAACGTATGAAGTGTTTCAACCCTACCAGCTCGCTTTCAAAAATTCCTTTGAAAATATTATAATCTTCAAAAGCGATGACCGACCCCAGGATGGGTACATATTTAAATAAAATAAAAAACACAAGTCCCGGTAAAACCATGATATACAAAGCCGGATACTTCCTTATATTGTTTATCACGGTGTGTTTTTTTAATAGTTCATTTATACTTTTTTTGTTGCAGGATATAACTGTTTCAGCCAAGTTAAATCCCCCTTCTAATATATTTTGCTAACAATCTGGTGCCAATATTATTATAGAGTATAGCCCTTTATAAAAAAAGGTAACAGATTATAGCAAAAAGGGGGGGTTTTTAAAATTGTTTATATTATGGATGAAACAGCTTTCTGTTCTTATATTCAGATGGGTTCACTCCTGCGTACCTTTCAAATGTTTTTCTAAAGTGTTTTATATTATGGTATCCCACTTTTTGTGAGACCTCGTATATCTTGGAGTCTGTCAATAATAACAGTTCCTTGGCCTTTTCCATTCTGACCTGTGTAACATAACCCTGATAAGATATACCTTTTTTTTTCTTAAACAATTGGCTGATATATTGCGGGCTTAAGTAAAATATTTCTGAGAGTAAAGCCAAAGTAATGTTTTTATTATAATTGTCGTTGATATACTCTATGACCTGTTTTATTATACTGCCGGAAACCACGACCCTTTTGGAACGGATTTCAATTATGCTTTTTAAAATATTTGTCATCCAGTTTTTTAATTCCTCCATAGAATCAAAACGGGAGATGCTTTCAAGTGTAATCATATCCTTTCCAAAATACTTATTCAGCTCAATCTGGATGGAATCTATTTTTTGTATAATATGCACGATAACATGCAAGGATTGGATCTGAAGCTGAAACAGGCTCAAGCCTTCACATTTGAGGAGATGGTCATAAAAGTTGTTTATTTGTAATACTGCTGTTTGCATATCCGATTCAATAACAGCCATGGATATACCGTCAAGGATTTCTTTTGGTACTTTAATTAAACTTGTTGAATACGCTTTGATATCATTGGCCAATATAACCGTATTTCCCTTGATAATTTTATACCCTACAACATACCGGGCATCCCAAAATGTTTTTGAAAGCTCCATTACATTGTTCACAATACTTCCAACCCCTATGGTTATTTTTATATCATAGTTTGAAGTAAGTGTTTTGAATATCTTATTACCTGCGTCACGAATGATATCATCACTAAATTTTGTTTTGCTGTTTAGAATAACACCGATCTGGTTGGCCCTGTATCTGAATAAAACTGCTTTTAAACCCACAGGCAAAACGGATTCTATCTGCTTATATATGTTATCCCTTTGCTTTTGAAGATACAAACCCAATTCATCGGACTCTATAATCATTCCAACAAGGCTTATATTGAAAATATCTATGCCTATGCTTTTGAGCTGCCTGTCAATATCCGGTTCATGGTCAATACCTGAATCTACAATATCCCTAAGTATATAATTTTTTGAAATGTTTTTGTTGGTTTGCTTCAGCTTTAACAGTTCACTGCTTTGCGCTTTGCTCTGCTTTTCTTCTTCAATCTTACCGGTCAGCATTTGAACTTTTTGTTCAAGCTCCAGCTCTTCAACAGGCTTTAGCAAATACGCATCCACACCCATTTCAATACCCTTCTTAGCGTATTCAAATTCCGAATAGCCGCTTAGAATAATATATTTTGATTCAAATCCTTCTGCCATCAGTTGTTCAATCATCTGCAGCCCGTCTATCATTGGCATTTTTATATCCACAATGATAATATCCGGTTTAAGCTGTTTTGCTTTTTTTATTCCCTCCTTGCCGTCACAGGCTTCTCCGAATACCTCACAATTCAGACCTTCCCAGTTAATAATTGATTTTAGTCCTTTAATAATAATTTTTTCGTCATCTATCAGTAAAACCTTATACATATGCTCTCCCCCTAAGCTTTTGGAATCAACATTTCTACCATTGTGCCCTTTCCATATTCCGAATATATCTTTAGATAATAGTTTTTACCATAATAGTTACGTATTCTCTCATAAATGTTTTTCAGCCCAATACTGTCCTTAGAAGTATCAGGATCTATCTCTGAAATTTCTAGATCTTTATTAATTTTTTCAAGCCGGTGTTTTTCTATTCCTCTTCCATTGTCGGTAATCCTGATAAGTATATCTTTTTTTAGTTTCGCAGCCCGTAAATGGATGTTAAAAACCTTTTTCCGATTTACAAAGCCGTGAATAATTGCGTTTTCTATAACAGGCTGAAATACAAGCCTTATAATCCTTGCATGCTCAATATCCGGTTCTATTTCAAAAGTGATATGGATGCAGTCGTTATATCGGATGTTTTGAAGCGCTACATAAATTTTTGCATATTCAACCTCATCCCGGATATAGTTTATTTTGTTTTCAGGCTGTAAAGTCAGTCTAAACATTTTTGCAAGGGTTTTTACCATGTCTGCTACCCTTATATTCTTGCTGACGGCTGCTTCCATACGAATGGACTCTAAAGTATTATATAGCATATGCGGGTTGACTTGGTGCTGCAGAGCCAAAAACTGTGCCTGTTTTTGCTTGAGCTTTGCCATGTACACATCCTTAAACAACACATTTATTTTTGTTATCATCAAATTATAGTTACGTATAAGGTTTGCAATCTCGTCATTACCCTTTACTTCATTAATGGTTTCATAATTCCCCGTTTGTACCTTCTTTATACTTTTTTGCAGCTCAACCAAAGGTCTGGTTATATTATAGCTTACTAAAAGTGAGAATGAAATAGAAAAAATCAAGCTAAAAACCATAACGGCATAATTGGCACTTCTTATATACTCAATTTCAGCATACAGCTTCTTTTTGGGGTACAAAACTTTTATTTTCAATCCATAATCCAAAGTTTCATCATAGGCAATATAAGTGTCTTCATATCCTTTTATTTTTTCCCCGCTTAATGTATTGCCCGTTCCTTTTTCATTCAAATGGATCATTGGATTGCCATCAATATCGCTTATGATAATATTGATATCATATTTTTCCTGTATGCTGTGTTGTTTTGCATTCATTTTAACAATATGATTCGGATCGGTGATAAAAAGAATGACGCCTGCCGGATTTGATTCATAGTCATTCACAAGCCTGCCAAAAATCATATAATTTTTATGCGGGCTGAAAAAGTTGCCGTCGTTAAATACTTGAAGCTCTCCTTTGGAATGCAGGATCTTCTCAAACCAATCCTGCTTGATGATGGCATTATATTCTGCAATATGCAAAGAAGAATTGTAGTAAACATGCTCATTTTTACCCACTAAAACAACTCCCGCCAGCTCAGGTATAGAAGTAGTAACCTGGGATAAATACTTTTCAACCGTTAATTTTGTTTTTATCTTTTCAAATAATGACTCCTTATTTTTGTCTTTTAAATTGTATAGAATATTTTTGTCATGAAATACGGTTCTTGAAACATTGTCTGCATATTGTACAAAATTTCTTATGGTTGAATCAATCTGAGATGTGTACAATTGGGTAAGCTCCATAGATACCTTGTTTAAATGGGAAGAGAAAATCGTATATAGCACATTTGAAATAATAAGCATAGGCAATACAAATATAATGATATAACTGATAATTAGCTTGGAACGCAGGTTTATCTTTTGGATTAGCCCAAAGGCCTTAGATACATTCATATACAATAAACTCCATATTAGCATTATATTTTAAATTATAATACATATTATGATTGATGTCTAACTCAAATTTAACCCCACACCACTACAAAAGGAACAACCGGGGCTGGGTTTGCCTATTTGAACGCATTTTCCTCTCGAATACTCTTTCTGTACCTTTCAGCTCGTCATTTAGCATATCAGCATTTATGTTATGTCTTTTAATATTTGCTTCAACCGATTTTTTGCTATAATTCGCATAGCAATATACACAGCCATTCGGACATGTGTTATATGCTCCAACATCTATACTTTCAACGCACCCGCAGCCATCTCTTTGATTTTTATCGTCTTTTACGTCAATCCTGTATTTACAAGCCTTTTCAATAACAGTTTTATCAATGCAGCTTCCTTTTTCAATGCCTGACGCCGACAAATCCATTTTCTCACAGCATGCTTTAACTGTAAGCCCATAATTTTTGGCTGCCTGCCCGATATTTTTGCCAAGCTCGACCATCTGGACACCATTTATCGGACGAATAACTTTTGATTGCAGCTTGCGATACATGTCAACAAAGCTTATGGTTACATTTTCAGTATAATTATATAGCTTCTCGCAAAGTCTTTTAAATTGCTCCTTATGGTAGTCTATAGTCAGGCTGTCATTTAAAATAATCGGATCATACCTCCATATTACACGCTCTTTTCCTATAGCTTTGCTTAAGAATATGAAGGTATCTTCAATATCTGTTTTTCTGCGGAGATTTTTTTCTATATCAGTTCCATATGGAGTCAATGTAAACTGGAAATAAAATTTATACTTCATTTCTTCAAGTATTTTAAGCTTTGCCAGCATGTTTTCAGGATCTTTGGTCCAAAACACAATACAATCTACAGCATCAGAAGATAAAGGAATTTTACTCACTTGTGCATGATTCAAAGGATTCCTGGTCAAAACATACCCCTCTTTTAACCGGTTAATGAACCAATCAGAGTAATAGCATGGTATATCCGTTCGTCTTGACGCTGAAATAATCATAACACCCGCTCCAAATATTCAAATCGGTTAAAGTCTGTTACTCCAAAATCACCAATTTTATTAATAGAGGTTTTATTGTACATAAAACAATCTTCTTGTTTGATAATTGTATCATTGTATGAAAGTTTATTCTATGATTTATTAAAAATTTTATATAATTAGAAGTGCTTTTGCCATCTATAAGCAGTAAACTTGGGGGAGCCGTACATGACCATGCATACCGCTCCCCCCTTTTATTCAATTTTTAGAAGTGTTCCCCTTTTTCCAACAATCTTACAATCATTTTCGCAGCTGCGGCACGTTCAGCTTTCCCTTTTGGATTAAATCTATTTTCTCCGACACCATCGGCCAAGCCTAATGCTTTGGCGGCCTTCAAGCTGTTTGCAGCATAATAGGATACTTTGTCCATATCCGCAAAGGCTGCATCTCTATAGCCTTTTACTGCCGCTAGGTCCTCTCCGGTCAGATATTCATAAACTCTCATCATCATTACAGCCATTTGTTCTCTTGTGATTTCCTCATCCGGTCTAAATGTCCCGTCTCCATATCCTTGAATGAATTCCTCTTTATTCATGGCAAGTACATAGCCTGTATAATATGCATCCTCCGGCAGGTCGGAGAACTTATGTCCATATGCAGCTTTTTCCAGGTCTAAGGCTCTTCCCAGGAAAACTGCAAATTGGGCTCTGGTCACTTTGCCTCCAGGGTCAAAATTGGCTGCATCCACTCCTTTAGCTATGTGTCTTGCCGCCAATACCTCAATGGAATCTTTAGCCCAATGGCTTTGAATATCCCGGAAGGTTTTGTTGTATTCCATCACCACATAGCTGCCAAAGCGGTCGGTTTCAAATACAATACCCGTATCGTTGAATATACCGCCCTTAAATACTGCCGTTCCGTCTTCCGCCACATCATAAACACCGGCCTTTCTCTTATCCGCGATAGACTTTAAATCCTTCTCTTTCATTGCAATGGCTATTTGGGCCTTAGCATCCAATTTGTCGACTTTTCTGCCGGTTCCTTTATCATCTACTGTCACCACTTCAAAATGATACACCCCGCCAACAGGACTGAACCCACTGTCTTTTGCCGTTATTTTTTCTTTTACCGCTTCTGCATCCTCCGAACCCAGAGGTTTTCTAGTCATCCTCACTTCCTTTGCCCCTTGCATCCATTCCTCACCAATAGCTGCCGCAGGAAGCTTCATGGCTCCGTCGTCCGTGACCACCTGCACGCCAATACCTTTATCCCGGAGCTGCTCCATAAATGCCGCAGCTACAGGTACTTCCAACGCCTCCCTCGACGCTGCCCCCTCTACTAAAATCGTAACGGCAGCCTCTTCTTTCAATTTTGTTTTCACTTCTTTCCTGACGTCGTCCATCGCCTTTTCCATGTTCTTTAACGCTGCTTTAAGGTCTGTCTCCTCTACTTTTGCTACTTTCTTCCCGTCTTGGGTTTCCAGCTTTACACTTTCTATCAGTCCCACTTTATTCAGGATTTGTACCATTGCCGCAGCTGTTTTATCATTGATATCCTGGGTCTTTTGAAGTACTTTTGTCAACACTTTTGCAGCCATCTCCGAGGAAATATCCAGCTTACCGATTTGATTCAGGATATCGGAGGCCTCATCAGCATCCAGCTCATCATCCAAATCATTGATCATTTCATTGACTTTATCATCATCGGGCGCCTTCCCCGGGACCTTCCCTGACGGACGCTCAACGGGCTGGGATGGGGATGGAGAAGGAGAAGGGGATGGGGATGGGGGTGTGCCCGGTGTCACCTTTACCGTATTTCCTGCTGCTGTGTTAAAAGAATCATCAAAGCTTTCCACACTGTAAGTATAAGCCGTACCGTTTTCAACAGAATAATCGGTATAACTCCTTGCTGCCCCGTCCCATATTTTATCAATCGGCTCTCCGTCTCTATGGATTTTAAAACCGTATACATCTGCTGCAAAAATATTGTATACGGCCTCCTGAACCGTATAAACGGCATCTTGTACCGTCCAATTCAACGTCACTCTTCCCGATTCCTGTTCAGGCTGCTCCAACTGTGCAGGCGGCGGCGGTATCCGGTCCACGGACGGCTTCACCACAATCTGTTTCACTTCCGTACTGTGCCAGTTGGCCCCCAGATCGCTGGAAAACGCCATCTTGTATATAAATGTCCCGGTTTCCATCGGTATAAAGTCTGCCCCGTATATATCATTGTCACCGCTGTCGCCTTTGTATGCTGCTTCATACCATGTCCAACCATCATCGTCTTCGTGCTTCACACCTAGCCGCCCCATGATTCCTTCTCCTGCTCCCGGTCCGTCCGTTACTCCATCCAGCCGGACTTGGGCCGTTACGGTTTCCAGCGGATAGGATGCGCCTATGACGGTTTCATTGGGTATTAGATTGTCAGCATCAAGATTGCCTGCCCAAATACCCTCTTCCTGTGGTATTTCATCTGCCGGGCTTATTACTTCAAATGCATCTACTGAAAAGAAACCGTCCATGCCGTTGTTATCCATATCTTCAAAGTCAGGTTTTAAAAGTATAGTGTATACTCCCAGGGCCAAATCCTCTTTTTCGTATGATAATTGCTGTCCTTTTTGTCCTCCCGGAGCATATCCTGTACGTTGGTCAGATATATATGTATCAATGGGCTCCGTATCAATACCGTCACCTTCATATAGCCTGACATCTATATTGGTTACACCACCCTCTTTTTCAGTGTATAACTTGATACCTGTACCTATAAATGTATACTTTACATATGCGTCATTTCTATTGTATCTCCAGTCCCAAACTTCAAACACTGTCCTTGTATCATTGTAGCAGTCAGAATTATTAACACTGGTATGTCTTCCGATTATTCCACCGTATTCTATGGTATCATCCCTGTCATCTATCTTCACTGAATATTTGCTCACAGAATATGTGTAACCATTGATAAGACCTATTATCTCATTTCCTCTCAAATGTCCGGCTTCTTCAAAATCCGGTGTTAGTGTTCCGTCAGATTTTGTATAAAAAATTCCTGTATTTGCTTTGACTACATATAGTTCTCCGGAATTCAGTCCTTTAATCTTTTTGTCTCCCGCCTCTCCAAGTGAATCCTCGTCAAGCTCTACTTCTGTAGCATCACTTGCAACCCAGCCAGCATACAATGTCATTTCACCGGCAACTCTATCCCTGTCAAAATCCCATAGCTGTGTTAAATCAGTATCAGAATACCAGCCTGTAAATATAAATCCCTCTTTTTGCGGTACTTCGGGTTCTGTTATCTTACTGCCTGTCATAATACCGACAATAGCATCGACTTCTGTACCTCCATTGCTTTCAAATGTTACATCAACCGGCTTTAGCAATGCATCTGCCGGACTTACTACTTCAAATGCATCTACTGAAAAGAAGCCGTTCATGCCGTTGTTATCCATATCTTCAAAGTCAGGTTTTAGCAGTATAGTGTATACTCCCAGGGCCAAATCTTCTTTTTCGTATGATAATTGCTGTCCTTTTTGTCCTCCCGGAGCATATCCCGTACGTTGGTCAGATATATATGTATCAATGGGCTCCGTATCAATACCGTCACCTTCATATAGCCTGACATCTATATTGGTTACACCTCCCTCTTTTTCGGTGTATAACTTGATACCTGTACCTATAAATGTATACTTTACATATGCGTCATTTCTGTTATATTCCCCGTCCCAAACATGAAACACTGTCCTTGTATCATTGTAGCAGTCAGAATTATTAACACTGGCATGTCTTCCGATTATTCCGCCGTATTCTATGGTATCATCCCTGTCATCTATCATCACCGAGTGTTTGCTTACGAAATATCTGTATCCGTTCATTAGTCCTGTTATCCCGGTTCCTTGCAGATGCCCTGCCTGTTCAATATCCGATGTTAGTGTTCCTTCGGGCTGCACATATAACAGCTCTGTGTCTTCCACCAATACCGTATACATTTCTCCGGATGTAAGACCTGTGATAGAAGCATCACCCGCTTGTCCAAGCGAATTTGCAGCAAGCTCAACTTCAGAAATGTTTTCATCTATCCACCTTGCGTACAATGTAATATCACCATATAGTATATCTGTTCCAAATAGCCATCTGTTTATAAGCCCGGGTTCTTTGTACCATCCGGCAAATACATTACCGGCTTTCTGGGGTGCTTGAGGCTCTTGCAATCTGCTGCCGGACATAACACCTGTCATATTACCGACTTCTGTACCTCCATTGCTTTCAAAGGACACATCATACCTAACTAAAAAGTCACCATATTTTTCTGTGTGTTTTACGAATAAAGCAACTGCTTCTTGTTCTGATAATGCCCTGTCATATACTGCAAATTCTGCAAAATCGCCATATGTAACATTTCCGACAAATGCACCCCTTGTTTTAAATCTAATACACACATTGTATCCTATTGTAAGCTTATCAATTGTACCTGTGCTTACCCGTTTACTGTCTATTTGCTCACCGTTTTTATAGATTGTCATATTGCCGTTATCTGTAGAGAATGTCCACAATGCCCATTCTCCTGCTATTGAGTTATCAATTTCAAACAGCTTGTTATCTTCATCAGCATATACATGTATACTGCTGTCCCGATATCCTCTTGCAAGGAATGATACCGTATTATTTTGTTTGTCCAATCCTGCTTGCACTTCCAGATTGTCATCCCAGCCATCGAAAAATACTGTCGGCCGGTCATTAAGTGCAAAGTTTATTACCTTCGGTTTTTTTGGTGCTCCTGTTGTGACATCGCTTCCGTCGTGTGCTCTTGGTAACGGAGTTACAAAACTGTTTCCACCGGGCACTTGGTTCTGCCATTCTCTTACATATTGTGTGCCTCTGCTTACAATACCATAATCTGCACTGAATTTTGCAATCAATCCATTATCATCTATATCCAATACTTCCGGTGGTTTTTTTGTCGGAACAGGTGCCGGCACATCTTCAAATGCTGATACATTTACAACCTGCATACCATCTATATTCAGACTGTGTGGTACAATACGTATATACCTGATATATTTTGTGCCAAATACGGATTTAACATTATCCTGTGTATTGTCCTGTACATAATCTACTGTCTCGAATTTACTGCCGTCTATGGAGACTTGTACTTCGTATTCTGTTGCATAACCTTGTGTGGTGAAGTCAATCTCAACTTCATTTACATTAAATGTATCAAGCAAATCAACTTCTAACGCACCATAAGGGTTATCCAAACCAGATTGCGCATAACTGCCTTTAGAGAACACATCTCCATAAAAATCTTTTAATGTTGGATTTATTGCGAACGGGTCTTTGGAAATATTATTGTAATATCCATCTACTGCATATTGGGAAAGAAGCTTTTCCTTGCCAAAATCTTCGTCACCGTTTTCATATCTAAAAATTGAATTTTTTCCGAATGCAACATCATTTGGTTTTGCTATTTTCAGCGGATATTCATGGCTTGCAGTGTCATAATCATTTCTAACACCTGCTTTGTTCATGATTTGTGCTGGTATTTCGCTCCAGCCCTCGCCTTGTGCTTTTCCCCACTCGCCATATTGTCCGTTACCGGCTTGTTCAAAATGATTTTCTCCATCCCAGTTGTTGCCGTATACACGAGTACCTACATTCACAACCGTACCGTCGTCATTTGGGTCAGTGTTGCTATAATTGCTGAATGCATAGATATCGTGTACCTGAGGAGTCCAGCAATTAAACCATCTGAATTTCGCCCCGCCTTTCAGTGCTTTGTTTTGCTCTGTAACATTGTTAAATACTGAGAAATATCCAGAACCCTCATCAAAATATAGTGAAGCATGGTACCTGTTTGCATTCAGATAGTAGTTTTCATATACTTCCGAGTTCATATGCTGTCCCAGCGTATAGATACCTCCTGTATCACCTATTTCATTTGACCACTCCTCCACCCTGTTGTAACGCAAAGTTGTATTTCTGCTTGTGATTGAATCTTTTTCAGTGTCCTGCCAGCCGTTCCAGCCCAGCATCATTGCTCCGTATCCAACATTCCTTAATGTGTTGTTTTCAATTAGCAATGTATCTGTATAGTATGTTTGTAGTCCCGGCGCTCCAAAAAACTCTACTGCTATATCTTCAATAAGGTTGTTTGCTATCTTTGTATCATAACATATGCCCTCTGTTTCATCGTCTATAAAGTTGTGTGTCCATTTAGCAACAACTACAGATGATTCGGATATGTCTTTAAATGTATTGTTTGTAATATGCACGCCGTTTGTTGCATTCTTTACTCTAACACCTGTTGTTCCGAGATTTGTCAGTGTATTTCTGTCAATTTTTATGTTGCTTGCATACTCGATTTCTATTGTTGGTATAGCCTGAACACCACCCTCCCCGGCTGCACCGTCGGTGTGGGAGCCCTGGCCTTTTTCATTGACATAGAAGTTTGCCTGTACTGTTGAAGCACCATATGTGTTAGGTCTGTTCCATGTTGAATGTTTAAATGTAATACCTTTAACAGATACATTGTTTATTGTATCAGATGTGCTGTTTCCCGTAATGGCTATTAATGTTTCTACACCGCCTGATACCCAAATGTCAGCAGTATTCATATCTACACCGCTACTTGGATAATAGTACACTTTGCCCTGCTCTTCATCATAATAGAATTCATTTTCCCTATTAAGCTGTGAGTATGCATTTTCAAGGTAATACCATTTTCCAATGACAGGCTTAGTCCACGCATCTGCTGTTAGTGACCACTCAAATACTTCCGGGTCTATGTAAAGTGCCACTTCCGTATCGTTTAATTCAATCAGACTGCTGACAGCCATTCTATGATTTCTCCAGCCCTCGTTGAATACCAGTTCCATATTCTGTCCGTTTCTGACATCTCCCACAATCGACCGTTCTACAACATATCCTGCTGCTTTACCGTCAACATAGTGGTATTTATCTACTCTGTGGGGATAATTTTGATTGAATGCTTCACCGTTGTTGCTTGAATTTGCACGTACTGCCCGTTGCCCGTTTACATACATTTGTCTGAAATTATACTTTTCACCGGGTACTTCTGCTTCGTACATCTGAATACCATTATGAACTGCAGGTGTCCAGTTTTCTATCCTGACACCACCGGATATAGTTGGATTTGCCCCAGCTTCTGCTCTAATCGTGAGATTTGAATCCTCCGGTGCAAGTGAAATTGTTCGTGAGATTTGATAAATTCCATCTTTTAAAATGATATGTTTATCTGCTCCCCCGCTTTGCCTGGTTAATTCAATAGCTTTTTCTATTGATTTAACAGGCAAAGCTGCTGATCCGTCATTGCTGTCGTCTCCATCATTAGACACATATACTTCTGCCGCATTTGGTACTGCCAACGCCTGTCCAGGCGATAATGCACTAATATTCGGCAGGCAGTTCATCGCCAGGATTAGCGCAAAAAACATAGAAAACTTTCCTTTCATAACTTAATCCCTCCACATTTTTTATTCTACAACATACACCATATTCATATATTTTTTTGAAAAATATTTAAGGTTATTGCACCTAACCTTTTATCGCTCCTGCGGTAAGGCCGCTTTGAAACTGCTTTTGCATAAATAAATATAATATGATAATCGGCAGGCTTGCAAGTATTACACATGCAAACACTATATTCCATTGAGTTGTAAATGTACCAATAGCACTATATATTCCTGTTGTAATTGTTCTTCCTTTATGGGACCCCAAAATATACATTGGAGGCAGGAAGTCATTCCATATCCACATACCCAGGAAAATAACTACAGTTGCCGTACAGGGCTTTAAAAGTGGAAAAATTAATTTGTAAAAAATTGTATATTTGTTTGCCCCGTCAATAATACCGGATTCTTCAATGCTCGTAGGTATTGTTTTTATAAATGCAGTATAAAGAAACATGCCAATACTTAAATATGTTCCTGCATAAAAGAATATTATACCGGGAAATGTATTCAGCAGGTTTAAAAATTTTAAAGTCTTTATGCTCGGAATCAATACAACCTGGGGAGGAACCATCATGCCGCATAAAATAAAAATATACAAGATTTTATATTTCACATTATTTTTGTTTCTGGCAATAGGATATGCCAGCATTGAAGCTAAAAATACAATTAGTAACAAAGATATGGAAGTTATTATAAAGCTGTTAAAATAAAGGCTTCCAATATTAGCTCTTATATAGGCTAATTTAAAGTTTTCTAATGTAAAATTTTCAGGCAGTGCTAAAGGGCTCTTAATAATATCTTCATATTTTTTAACCGAATTGACAATTGCTGCATATAAGGGAATCAAATATATTATTGAAAATACTATTAAAAAAAACTTCTTTACGTTTACCAGCAATTTATTCATTATTAATATTCCACCTCAAACTTCTTCATAATAAATATTTGTATTAAGGATATAACAACAATGCTAACAAATAATACCAATACAATTGACGACGAATATCCCATCATATTGTAGTCAAAAGCTCTTTCTATTGCATTGACTGTTACCGTCTGGACTGTATTTGGTGCCATAACTTTTATAAAATCATATTGCTTTAATCCCCAGGTTACGGACAGTATTGTGTTTACTGTAATACCTGGTGTCAATAGCGGCAAGGTAACATTACGGAATTGTTTGAAAATTCCTGCACCATCAATTTTTGCGGATTCATATAATTCATTTGGTATTGTTTTTAACGCAGCAATGTATACAGTTGTAAAAAAGCCGAATGCAGCCCATGCTATTACACCTGAAACAGTAAATGCTATGGCGTCTTTAGAAGCAAAAAAGTCTATTGGACCCATTCCAACTGCAGTGATAATATGATTGATTATACCCCCGTCTGTTTGAGTCATATACGCCCAAATAAATGAAACAACCACGGGACTTAATATTGCAGGTAAAAAAACAGCAGATTTGCAAAAGTTATATGCCCTGCCCGCATAGTTCAATAAAGCAGCTGTTGCTATACCCAGTGTGTTATATATTATTGAAGTAGTCAATGTAACAATTATTGTAACCTTTACCGATTCCAAAAAGCTTACGTCTGAAAATATCCTGGAAAAATTTCTCAACCCTATTATCTTGTAGCTGCTGCTTATTCCATCCCAGTTAGTTAAACTATAAAACAAGCATAGTGCTATAGGAACAAACATAAATACTAAATATATCAAAAATCCGGGCATTATAAAGGTTAAATTTTCCAATTCAAGTTTCTTTTTCATGAAAGCCACCTTAATTTAATATGTTATATGCTAATCCAGAAGTTGTGCAAAAGCCCTCTTGAGGTTTTTTGCACAACTTCCTGAAATATTTGCTTACTTTTCAAGGTTGGATTTAGCTTCGTCAAATGTTTTATCAAATAGCTCCAACTGTTTATCTACATCTTCACCCATTGCAATATTAACAGTCATTTTATTGAAATATGTCTGCAATCCTGGCAATAATGCGGCATCCCCAGTCATATCATACCAATTTTCAACTTCCGTCATAGGTTTGATTTTTTCTTCTATTTCTTTTCTTAAGCTGCTCTTTTCATACTCAACAGCTTTCTTTGTTGTTGGGAATAACATTTCAGTTTTAAGAAATTTGCCATACCATTCTTCATCAGTCATAAAGAATTCCACAAATCTTTTACACTGCTCAGGATATTCGGTTTTAGCGCTGATAGATAGACCTTCATTAATCCATACGGCTATATTATCTGCATTTTTGTCTGAAGGTACCGGAAAAAATCCTGTTTCAAAATCCGGCTTGACTCTTTGTTCCTCACCTTGGAGCCATGAGCCCATAGGCATCATTGCTGCTTTTCCCGTAAAGAAAAGTTCCATCATTTGAGTATAGCTGACACCGGCCATGTTGTCGTTGCAATAATTTTTAGTCAAATCAGCATACTTGTTTAGTGCTTTTTTGAATTCCGGAGATGTAAATGTAGTTTTGCCAGCATTTCTATCCAGGCCCCAATCCGGATTTTCAGTCAGTAAATCAGCCGAAAGTATTAAAGAAGCCAAAACCAATTGGGGCCATCCGTCTTTTAATCCCATAGATATTGGTGTAATATTTGCATTTTTAAGTTTGTCGCATAATTCAACAAGGTCCTGATATGTTTGAGGTTCAGCCAGGTTATTTTCAGCAAATATTTTTTTATTATAGAAAAATCCGCCGACTTGCTTTTTATAAGGGACTACATATGATTTTCCGTTAAACTTTCCTTTAGTTGTATCTGCAATATATGGCATATCTTCATCAGGTATTGGCAACAAAGCGCCCGCAGGTACAAAATCACCAGGTGAAGCCATTACCATTACGTCCGGAAATTGTCCTGCCGCAAGCAAAGTTTTTAAATAATCTCTCATCATAATGTTGGCCGAAGGTTGTGCAATATTTTCTACAATTACATCTGGGTTTGCGTCCGTAAATCTCTCTGAAACAACTGCCCAAAAATCTGTTGTTAATATTGGCGTTTCGTTTGTTGCAAATATAATTTTAACTGGCTTTTCCTCCTTAACTTCTTCAATCTTTTCAGTTTCATCATCTTTTTCAGCAGGCTCGGTTCCATCTCCAGAGGTACTTTTTCCACATCCGGCAAACAGTGTTAAAACCAGTACAATAGATAGTAGCAAAGACAAGACTTTTTTCAATTTGATTACCTCCATTAATTCTGAATTCGGATTACATAAAGCGCTTTATATTATCCTGATATCAAAATTATATATCCAATATTAGGATGAATCAATGTTACAAATTCTTAATTTTGTAGTAAAATTTCTAGATATTTATATTCCTGCTCTCTTAATATCAGAAGGGTTTATTCGTGTGATTTTCTTGAATATTTTACTAAAATATCTTGCATCTGTGAATCCCACTTTTTCAGCAACTTCATAAATTTTCATATCTGTATTGTCTAAAAGGTCTTTTGCTTTTTTTACCCTGTACTTGTTTACATAGTCAGTAAATGATTCCCCAACTTCCTTTTTAAAAATTTGACCAAGGTAGGATGGATTTATATAAATTTCATTTGCAATTAATTTCAATGATATTTGCTTAAAATAGTATCTATTTATATAGTCTATTGTGTTCTTTACCATATTGCTGACCACATAATTTTTATTGTCATTCAGCAGCTTGACGGCATTGCCGCAAAAGTCTTTTATCCACAATTCAAACTCCCGCAAACTCCTGATATTGGTAATATGTGCATACCTGAAATCTATTTTGTTTATTATACTCTCGGTATTTTCACTCATACCTCCTATTATGGTTATTATATAGACAGCCATTTGTATAATAAAATTTCTAATATTCTCAATTGAGATGTTTTCAATTAATCGCATGTCATTAAATATCTTATCTATATATTTTTCAAGTTCATCTTTTTTGTTTGTTTTGATTAAATTCTCAACGATCTGGTATTCAAAATTGATATTTTCAAAATTTTCCGGTCCATTAGCTTCTATGTCATAATATGCAATAACCCTTTGTCTTTTTAATATCATTCCATAATCCAGGCATTTTAAAGCATTGGCATAAGATTCATGTATATCTTCAACACGACGCACACCGGATCCTATGCCGGCAAATATTGCAAGATTCAAATCTTTTTGAGCCATATTTACAATGTCTGCCATCAGCCTTTTTAGCTTTTCATTATGGCAGCTATTTGCAATCAGGACAAAATCTCCTTTTTCATTAATAAACGTAACTCCATATCTTTCAACATTCATGGTTTTTTCACACCTGTCAGAAAACATGACGATTTTTTTATGCTTTTGCCTGATAAAATCAGTATCTTCACCGGTTTCTTCTATAGCGGCAATTACAATAGAAAATTCGTTTCCTTTAAAAGATAAATTCAAAAAGGTGCTTTTTTCCTTAAATTCTTTTAATGAAATAGAATTCATGACCAATCTATTTAAAATATTTCTCTTAAGTGCTTTTGTACCTTCTTTTTGCCTGGTTTCAAATAATATCTCCCGTTCTATGTTATTAACCGCGCTGTTGATTATAGAAATCAGCTCCTCATTATCTATAGGCTTGAGTAAATAGCTTTCAACACCACATTCTATTGCTTCTTTTAAGTATTCATAATCAGTATACCCGCTTAATACAATAATCTTTATTTTATAATTCAATTCACGTATTTTTTTTATCAGTTGAAGACCATTCATGTTGGGCATTTTTATATCTGTTATGAGTATTTCAGGCCTTATATTATTAATAAGCTTAAGAGCTTCTATTCCATTTGAAGCTTCACCTGATATTTCCAGGCCCAATTCATCCCACTCTATTGTTTCTCTTAAACCCATTCTAACAAGCGGTTCATCATCAACAATAATTACTCTGTACATATCCGTCCATCTCCTTTTTAGATAATGCAGGTATTTCTATAGTTGTCTTTGTCCCCTTATTAACTTCACTTGATATTGCAAGTCCATACGAATCTCCGAATAACATTATTATTCTCTGGTGTACATTTCTTAATCCGATATTATATAAATCATCATCTTTTTGTATACTTGAAATATTTTCACTAACCTGTCCAAGCCTTTCGGTATCTATTCCTTCCCCATTGTCAATCACTTCAATAACAGTAGTTTGCCTGCTTGTTTTTCCATTTATGGTTATTTGCTTGTCTTTTACATTGCCGCTTAGGCCATGATAAATTGCATTTTCCACAATAGGCTGGAGTATAAACTTTGGTATCCCCATTCTTAGAATGTCCTCACTAATATTTATGTTAACATCAAAACTATAGCTATACCTGATTTTTTGAAGCTCTATATATGAATTAATATACTCTATTTCATCTGAAAATTCAATAATCATATCCTTCATATTTATATTCCACCTGAACATGTTTCCTAAAATATGAACCATTTTCGCTGTTTGTTTATCTTTATTAATAAGTGCAGTAACTCTGATAGCTTCTAAGGTATTAAACATAAAATGCGGATTTATTTGGGCCTGAAGTACTTTTAATTGGGCAGTCTTCACCTTTATTTCCGATAAATATACTTTTGTAATGTAGTTCTCCATTTTTTTGCATAATTGATTGAAGCTTTTTTCCAGGTATCCCAATTCATCATCAGTACCAACTGATATTTTGGTTTTGTATCCATCCTTTTCATAAATCTTTATACTCTTTACCAGTCTTTTTATTCTTTTAACAAGAATCCTGGCTGCAAAAATGCTTATAAAAACCAGCACTACCAGGCATAAAACAATTATTTTTATGACTTCATTCTTTACGGGATTTATTAATTCATTTAATTTTTCTTTCTCAACTACGTTTATAAATGTTAAGTTATAAACATCTGATGTGAGCTTATTAATTATTAATTCTTCATTATTATGAAAATCTTTTAAATTAATATTTTTATATTCAGATTGATTTTTTAAATTGAATAACTCCGTCCCCGCATCATCAATAACTAATACATTACCCAGAATTGAATCTTCTATATCTTCAAACACCTCAGATATAATTTGAGGATTAATATTAACTACAACCGCGCCTATCTCATTACCTACTTTAAAGTAGCTTGTATCATACAGGTTTACATAAATTGTAATTACCCTGACCGGATGAATATTTTTATCCACAATATACGAGGGTATGTTATTGGACAAAATAAACCTTGAATTCCCGCTTTTTTTTATCATTTTAAAAAAGTCACTTTTAAATATGTCCTGGTTAAGGGATATATCTCTTCCAAATTCATTTGAATAAAAGAATGTATCTTCTTTTCCATAGTCTATAATCATCATGTCCGTAATAAAAGTATTGGTCCTGCAAACATCCATTATAAAGCTAAATACCCTTTGTTGTTTCTCATCATCACCCATATTTATATTTTTGTATGGGCTCAGCAAATCTGAGATAGTATAGCTTGAATAATAATTCAATAAGTAAAACTGTGTAAATATTGTATCTACTGTCTTTAATTTTTCATCGGTATACTTCCTCACTTTTGTAAGTATCTCTTTTTCATAATTGGATTGAGCCTCAATAAGCTCGTCCATCATACCTTTTGTAACCAGATATGCCGTGAAAATAATTCCCAGGATAATAATAAGGGAATAGGTAAGAATTAATTTTAAAAAAAAGGTGTTTTCTAATAATCTATTTATTAATTTCAAAATTACCCTCCCGTAAAATTAGTACTGCCCCTTGCATTTGTTATGGAAATTATTCCATCAAATAAATAGTAAATTTAAAAGGCATAAGCAATTTGCCCGGCATAAAATACATACTTATTGTCTGGCTTTAATCATTCTTATATCGTCGCCTGCAAATTTCAATATATCAAAAAAACCATTCAGCCTGGACGTAAATCTCTGGGTATAATACTCAAGTATGTTTCTTGGTCCGAAATTTGTAGATATAATTGTCTTGCAGGGTTTTTTCATGTTATTTATCTGGCGGATATTAAGAATAGACAAAAGTTCGGCATATCTGGAGTCACTTTTGGGCTCCGTACCAAGGTCATCAATGATAAGGAGCTGGACATCAAAGATCCTCTTATAGGCAGTATTCAGCATCCCGCTTTCCTGGTTCATGGACATTTTATATTCCGAAATTGTGTTAAACAGGACAGGAGATGTCTGGTAGAGTACCGTAAAGCCCATATTAAGAAGCTCGTATGCAATACAATTTGCCATAAAGGTTTTGCCTGTCCCCGCAGGTCCGTTAAAAAAAAGATTTTTTTCGTCACTTGCTCTAAAATTATTAATAAACTTATGGCATCTATTCTTAATTTTGATAATATTTTCTCTGGGGCTGGCCTTTAAGCCGTATTTTTTCAAATCTGCTATATCCGGATAATAGGCTTCATCAAACACAGAAAAGTTTTCATGTTCCGTTAGTTCAAGATTTGAAGAGTCATACAACGCTTTTATAAGCTTCTGTGTATAGCATGGGCACCTTTGTTTTGAACCTGTCAAAAAACCCGTGTCCATGCACATTCGGCATTTATTGTCCGGCCGGAGATAATCATCAGGATAATCGTTCTCTGCCAGCAGTTTTTTTTTCTTCAGCTTTAATTCGTCCATTTCTTTTTCCAAAAGCTCTAATGTATCCTTGTAGTCATGGCTGGCTAAAATGAGCCTGTTATACTTCAATCCGCATTGGAAAATCTGTTTATCAATAAGCTCAATCCCAGGTATACGCTCATATACCCCTTTCTTTTTCATTTCCAATTCTTCATCTGATTTCTTTCTGATGCTGTCATATTCATTTCTAATAGCATCATGCACATTCTTATTCATTTTGTATAATCCTTTAATCCTTTAAATCACTATAATAGTTATCCAGATAAACGCTGTCGTCATGCTTATGTTCAAAGTCATTGTATGTAACAGCCTTTTTAAAGCTGGTGCTTTTGCTTGCCGTTCTTTTACTTCTTTGCTTTTCATAAAACATTATTTCATCTTTTGTTCTTAAATCATTTTTGTTCCATTCGGAAATAATGGCATCAATATACCTGAAATTAGGATTTGTTTTACCTGTTGTCTTCTTAAGGGCAATTTCAATTATAGCAAAATCGTAGTTGAATTGAACAACCCATTTTTCCACATATTCGTCTTCATACTGGGTAAGGTTTCTGCCAAGCTTCAGCTTTTTCACTATGTTAAGCTTGATTTTTCTAAACCTTTGCTGTTCCAGCGAATACCTGTCAAGATCAAATGAATTTTTTACAGCCTTGCTTTGCCAATTGTCCGCCACCTTGCATATGTAGCTTTTTGTAAGGGCATTGTGGTCATAGCAATGCCTGAACAGCGCATACATCACATCTTCATCAAAGTTGTATTTATCAAACCAGGAATCAATGTCTCTATACCACGAGCTTGACATAACTCCCTGGAAAAAAGTATTGTTTATCGCCGATATGATCTGGTTTCGTTTCTTATTTCTTTCACAGCTTACCGCAACCTCCTGTGGTGTTGATGTTGTTTTAAGCCTGTAAATCTTATTTATTTCTTTTTGCTTTAAGTCCATTAAAATAATATCCTCACCCTCCCGGTTAATAACCCCTATACTTTCCAGGTGAAGCAATGCGTCCTTGAGTACATTAAAACCAAGACCGAGTTTTTTAGACATATCTTCAAAAGCAATATTTTTATTATGTTTTTTTAGAAACAGCATAAAGATATATACTTTTACATACTCACTTTTCATGGATGGCAGATACTCGGAAAAAAAAATATCCGGCACCGGTGTGTCGGAATACATTACTGATTCAAAACTTTCAAATGTCATATTATCCCCCACGCTTTAAATTATATAAAAAAACTATATTTCCAAATAATCTATTAATAACACTAATACTAAACTTAAGCTGTTGCCTTATAAAACTATTAATAAAGTTTTTCACTGCAGTACCAAATATATATCTTGATTATATCATATTCATATGAAAGCATCAATTTTCAAAAACTTTTTTTCTCATTACCAAATGAAGTAAAAAACGCGGTTTTGTAAAAAATTGGGGGTGCTTAAAAACAATTATTATTGATTTTACAAAGGACATGGTGTATAATGAATTCTTGCTAGATGTAACGTAATAATTCCATAAAATATGGCTTTAAAAATGAGGTACTGTTTAAATGTCATATTGCATAAATTAAGACATTCCATAAAGCATACTGGGTAAATTTTGTTCTTCCGGCTTTTGATTCTATTGATTTAGAACCTCCCCTATACCGTTCAGACACGGTTTGCCGGAAGGACTTTTTACTCATTCTTTTAGCAAATCATTCAGGTCAATATTTTTAGCTTTGGCTGCCTTTCTGTTTTCGTCCTGGATTTCAATATATATTTCCTTACGATGAATTGATACACTTTTAGGCGCGGATATACCGAGGCGGACCTGGTCACCCTGGATGTCAACTATTTTTATTTCTATATTGTCATTTATTACAATGGACTGATCTTTCTTCCTTGTCAGTACAAGCATTCTCAATAACCTCCTGTTTGCGGAGCTCCTCCACAATATAGTGTCTCACAGTATATAAGTCTGTGTCAAGGATTACCTGCATACCTTTTTTCCTGTTAACATTAATAATCAAAGGAGCCTTAAGGTTTATAGAGGTTTTTGATATATCTTCCGGTATTACTACAATAGATAAAACCATTACGTCCTTAAGATTTTCAATATCCAGATTTTCGACTGTTTCATCACTTACTTCAATATCATAATCCTTTTTAATCACGAAAGGGTCAATTACTGCAAAGGCAAGATTTTTCTCTTCAATGCTTTGCAGCCATTTAAAAGGTGATTCTTTATCCGAATTTGTTAAAAGAATATATTTTTTTATTTTTTCAAACCCCGGCAATCCTCCCCTAAAATCAATAATCCCTTTTTCATCTACTTCAATCTCCCCAAAGTGTTTGGTATTAACCAGCATCATAATCCCCCCATATCCCCTTCTCATCAGCTATATTTTGCTGTCTACATTTTTCCCTCTGAATTCTATATTAATTGACGGCCTTTGCTTAAGGTAAATATTCACCTTCCCCCTGGTATAGTTTATATTTACTTCCCCCGGCTCATACTCACTCCAAATTCCATTACTCGCTTCAGGCTTTGCAGCAGCAGCATCTATTTTCAAATTGCCATGAACCTTAAAATCCGGTCCCGCTTGTGGAATGAATCCCAATCCATATTCATCTGTGGGGAATGCATCCCGTTCAGCAATATCTGCCAGCGGGTTACCGCCATTTTCAATAGCAGCCAGCATATCCCCATCCCGGGCATATTTGGCTATAAACTCCATTACCTGCCGGTATCCTTTCCGGGCCGCTTCTTTTGCCAGGTCAAGAGAATTTTTAAGGCCCGCGCTTGCGAAAGCTTCATATTGGTCAATTTCAACCTTTGGATGCTCCGTTTTCATGCGTATTTCAACATGATTTCGCCTTAAGCTGAGCCTGGCATCCCTTTTAGTTATTTCAAGCTTTGCCGGAGTTGTTTCTATTCCAATTTTCCCATCCGTCCTGCTTATTCTCAAGCTCATTTCCAACACCTAATCATTACCAAGCTAATAAATGCAGCATATTTTTCCCAATCACTATTTTATCTCAAAAAATCAATAAGGGATGGCATAATTATTCTTGCTCCTCCGGCAAGGGATGCCCTGTATACATTTTCTTCATTTTTCAAATTCATTATAGCCTCCGCAGCATCTACATCCTCATTCATAGTCATTAGCCTCGTAAAATTTATATTATCCGTATCAAGCCTGTTGGCAGTTAACTCAAGCCTGTTTACCCTTGCTCCTACGTCTGCTCTAACCCTGCTTACATTGTCCATATCTGCATCTATGTCGCCAATCATACTGCTTATTGCTTCATTATCCCCGGCCGAAAGGGCGGCAATTAAGCTGTCGAAGTTGCCAATCATTGAAGGCACGCCCGAAGCGGCAGCGTCTGCTCCTGAATTGAAAAGGTCTCCGCCGGGAACATTTATGTTTATATTATCTCCTATACCTATTTCATATTTTATAGCTTCCGTATTTAATACATCCATATTGAACTGTCCAAATGCAATATCACCCTCATCATCATTTATAAGCTTGGTATCGGTTTTAAATCCTGAAAACAAGTATCTTCCCGCATAAGTCGTATTTGCCTGATGGACAACCTGTGTTTTAAGCTGCTTCACTTCCTTAAGTATTTTCTGTGTATCACTCTGGGTATTAGTACCGCTGGAAGCCTTGACCGCAAGCTCTCTTACCCTGTGAAGCACATCACCGAGTTTGCCCAGGGTACTTTCACTGACCTCAAGCCATGACTTCGCATCATTTATATTTCTTTTGTATTGGCCAATTTCGGCTACATCGGTACGAAGCTTCAATGCCCTTGCGGCTACAACCGGATCATCGGAAGGCTTTTGAATCTTTTTACCCGTGCCAAGCTGTCCCTGGTATTTATTCATCCTCCCAAGATTCCCGCCTATGTATTTCATCATATTGTCTATAAGCATTGTATTAGTAATCCGCATATAACTCAACCCCTTTAAATTTTTTATTGTGTATTTTAAACTCCCAGCTTGTTTATCAATGTATCATATATTTCACCCATGGTGGCTATCATTTTTGCAGACGCATTGTATGCATGTTGAAACTTGACAAGGTTAGTCATTTCTTCATCAAGAGACACTCCTGAAAATGAAGTTCTCCTGTTTGATATCTGGTGCACTATAGCTTTCTGGTTAGCCGTATATCTCTCTGCCTGCTGGGCATCAATGGCAAGCGTAGATATTAAAGATTTCATGAAGTCCTCCGGTCCTCCCTCGGAAAACATGGTTTTATTGTGCCTCATGGCAATAAGTGAATTTAATACTTCAATATTTCCGATTTCCATGTCCGTATCCGATGCCGCAATTTTGTTATAGTCCAAAACTATATCCTCACTAAGAGAAAAGTTTTTAGCCGTAAGCTTATCATATCTTGATATTATACCGGAGATTGTCGTTTCCCCGTCTATAAACTCAGAGGTGCTCAAAGGCTTTCCGTCATCTCCAAGCATGGTAAAAAATCTGATTCCTGTAGATGCCCCCATGGGACCGTCTATTCCGTCAGGATCAGCCCCAAAACCGTCGGTATGACCGATCCCGTCTTCAGACGGCTGTATTGTATAATCCGTATTCCTATCAATATATCCCTCATTAAAAGCTTTTGCAAATGTTTGTACAAATTGATTCATTTTTCTCATATAAAAGGGTATACCCTTATATATGGGGCTTCCGTTCATTCCTTCTTTTCCGTCCCTTATATCAAGGTAACCTTTAAGTTCTCCACCCTTTATTTCAAGAGTGTTCCCGTCCGCCCAGCCCACTTCATAAAGGCCATCCACATCCTCTTCGTTTAATTTGCTTGTTCTTTGTTCAACAGCCAATTCACTTATCTGGTAATGATCTACTAAAGTTTTACCGCTTATGGTAATCAAAAAATGCTTGTCCGGCCTGCCGTCGGGCAGCTTGCCATAAACAACCTCCGATGCATCAATATTGGCAATTTCGGACATCCTGTCAACCAGTACAGTACGCTGGTCCCTTAAATCATTTGCCGAGCTTCCGTCCAGTTCGGCAATATATATCTGCCTGTTCAGCTGTTGAACCTGCTTTGCATAAGAATTCAACTCTTCTACCTTTGTCCTGACTCTCATGTTCAAATCCGTCTGCATTTTCTCAAAATGTACGGCCGTACTGTTAAAATATTTGGCAGCAGTTATTCCACGCTGCCTTACAATAGCTCTGGCAGCCTCGCTTCCAGGATCTTTGGCCAGCTCCTGCAGTGAATTAAAAAAGTCTGAAAGTATTTTTGTAAAACCACTTTCAGAAGGCTCGTTAAATGTTACTTCCATTTCAGAAAGCAATTCTGTCTTTGCTTTCCATTCTCCCATAGAAATATTTTCACTCCAGTATTTAAAGTCAAGGTATTCGTCTCTTACTCTCTCCTGCGATATTACATTAGAGCCTGTACCTATCATTCCGGTACCGTCCATAGCTGCCGCAGGCCTTGAAGCAGTTTGTACCGCCCTTTGCCTGGAGTAACCGGGAGTATTTATATTATTGATATTATGGTTTACTACATTTAAGCTTCTCTGTGCGGTAAAAAGCCCTCTTACCGCCACATTAAGCCCAAAAAAAGACCCTCTCATGAAAAAACCTCCTATCTTCCGGCTATTCCGGTACGTTCTATAATGGTTCTAATCATTTCGTCAACTGCATTGATTGCTTTTGAGGCTGCATTATAAGCAAACTTGTACCTCATCATATTAGTCATTTCTTCATCCATGGAAACACCGGTTACTGATACTCTTTGCTGATGGGCCGCATTCACAAGGCCTGTCTGGTTTGACATTATCCTCTCCGCATCAAAGCCCATATACCCTACATCAAGTATTATATTCTGATAATACTCGTCAATGCTTATAAGCCCGCTTGAATCCTTCATAACCTTTGCATGCCTTAAATTGGCAATCTGCAAGGCTATTGTATTGTCACCGCTTGCATCACTTTGTGAAGCAACAATATTATTAAGGTTTGTAAGATTGTCATTGATTTTTATATTGCCCATTTCCAGTGGATATTTCGAGTTAATAGCGGTAAAAAAGCTTTCACCGTCAACCGGCGGGTTGCCCATTGTTTTGCCGCTTTGATGCAGATAATTTACCTGCCTTACCATTATGTTTATAAGTGAATTAATTCTTTTCTTAAATGTTGATATTATGTTTGCAGATTCTTCTATAACGCTTATTTCCGAATCCACATCAGCAGCAGTATCCGTACCGGCACCTGTAAGCAAATCTGCAAAGTCGGAAGCTGCCGTATTTATATCATAAAGCTTGCCGCCTGTTCTCAGGGTTATGCTGTCCCAGCCATTCTCTCCCGTGTCACCTGCATATCCCGCATTAAAATAGCCGCTGTCCGTAAATACGGAGGTTTTAATACCCAAGGCATTGAGGCTTTCACCATAGGCTGTTCCGGACCCGGTTATCCCGTTCCCGTCAATGCTTTCCCCTGTAAAAACAAAGGCATACCTGTTTGCGGCATTCCTGAAGGCAGTACCTTCAAGGGATTGTATTACTCCTCCCGCTCCTCCGAAATTATTATTGCCGTCTCCATTTGGGACCGAAGGTATGGCAGCCTCAAGCAATGCTGCGTCCTTTCCAAAATCATCATTGCTGTATACCGTATCTCCATATGTAATCAATCTCAAATTATAGTCAATTCCTGACCTGTCAAGCTCGTCCACATAGGATTGTATATTGCTCTTAATCTTGGCCAGGGCATCTGTCGTACTTGTAATATCTACGGCAAAAACTATATCGGCTTTTGTGTTGGGACTGCCGTTTTCCATGCTTCCTTTTTCACCAAAAACCTCTCCCCTTGACTCCAATAAGCCTTTTAAAATACCATTTTTCACAGGCACCTCAATATTGGTGCCTTCTAATTTTGGCACATAGAAAATAGAACCTGTGGTTTTTTCTTCCGCTACCAGATTAGTGCTTTCCGATTTATTTACCAGGAAATATCCTCCCACAGTTATTTGCAGCTGCCCGTCGTTTGCTTCATATACTTCACAATTTACAAGCTTTGTAAGCCTGTCCACCAATGTATTCCTTTGGTCCCTGTAGTCATTGGGCGAATCTCCCGCAGTCTCCGCTTTAAGGATGTATTCATTGAGCTTGACAATTTTGTCTGTAATATCATTGATTTCGTCAATCCTGACCATTATCTCCGAATTCAAATCCTCCTGGAGCTTATCAAGCTGGGAGGACATATGATTAACATGGTGGGCAAAAGCTTCTCCTCTTTGCCTCACAAGTGCCCTTACCGTCAGGCTGTCGGGCTCTTTTGAAAGCTCCTGCCATGAGTCCCAGAATTGATTCATAACATTTTGAAGCCCGGCTTCCATTGGTTCAGACATTACGGACTGGACATCCTGAAGTGTTTTTGTCCTGGCTTCCCAGTAGCCAAGTGTAGTATTTTCCTGCCTGTATACATTGTCAAGAAAAGAATGCCGGATTTGTCTTATTCTCTGGATGTCCGCGCCAAGTCCCATCTGGAACATATTCGGACCCTTATGAATATTTACAGTCGGACCGTTCTGGATTATAGCCTGTTGCCTTACATACCCAGGAGTATTCACATTACTGATATTGTGTCCTGTTACATAAAGTGCACGTTCGTTTACATAAAGTCCCGAACGCGCAATTTCATAACTTGCAAAGCTAACTCCCATGATTTAACCTCCGTTACATTTTCACGTCAAATAAATTTTTTTTCTTTGGAGCATTCACCTTTCCCATATTGCTGTAATTTTTATCAGCCTCTGCAGGACTCAAAATATTAATTGAAAAATCAATATACTCCAGCGAATTTTTTACGAGCTTGCAGTTTAAATCATTGTTTTCCTTAAGCTCTCCTAATATTTTGAGCATATTATTGCGTGATTTTTCCAATTCCTTTGCCTGCGTATTGTCAATAAGCTTCATTAGTCCGGTTATATTCAAATTATCCGCATTATACTCTTGTGCAATAAATTTAATCTCCTCTTCCCTATCCGATTCCAGCTTGCCGATTTTAACAATAAGTGCCTGTTCCATCTTCACAAGATTCTCAAGCTCACTTACTTTTCCGTCCACAATCAAATTTTTTTTATTTTTTGATATTTTTAGTATATCGTTGTAAATAAGGCTTTCCTGGTCCAGTATGCCTATTAGTTTCCTTACGCTAGCATTTTCCAAAGAAACACCTCCATAGGACCCACACATTTGTAAGTATAAAAAATCTACACCTTTTTATCCAATATTGAGTCAATAATCTTGTCCGCTATATCTTTTCCGCTGGTATCATAACTGCCGGACCTGTATTTTGAAGATAATTCATTTACCTTTTCAGTACGGACATCAGGGACATTCTTCAAAGCCTTCAATACGGTCTGAAAATCCTTTGCTTTGCCCGATATGGATACCACATCCCCGGTTGATCCTGTTTTTCCTGCTTTACCAGGCTTTTCAACCCTTTTTTGTTTATTGTATATTCCCTGTACCTTAGGGATATCACCCCAAATTTTCATTCAAATACCACCTTAGTCCTAAAACAGGATTCCTGTAATGCTTTCCGGTTCCTTTATATCATGTACAAGCTCTGTTTTATTTACTTATACTCTTTTCTATATTATTTATCGGCTATTTTAAATTACACTTTAATATGTTTACACTTTAATAAAATTTATTTTTTTTCATCCTTGTACATATACCTCATACCTACAGCTTTTTCACGGTTCTTTAAATTTTCAATACTGTTCTTCATATCCTTGGATACTCCTAACAGGCCCTTTTTAATATCCCTCTCGCACAGTTCACAATACCGTCCGGTTTTTATGGATTTACCGCATTTTTCACATTCCAGTACTATGTTGCCCTCATCATTACCTATGATCTCCAGCCTGCCTTCTCTTAAATACATTTTAATCCTTTTGACACTGACATCCAAATCACTTGCAATCTGATTCAAGGTAGCACCAGGATTTTCATACAGGTATTCCTTTATGCTTTTAAATTCTTCCTCTTCTTCCTTTTTACAAGCGCGGCAGATCGGCATACCGGTTACATAAGTAAACATCTTCCCGCATTTTTTACAATTTCTCAAATCAGCCATATTCCATACCCCCATATATTATTTATCGGCACTTATTTATTAATTTCTTATAGCCGCCTATCTTTCCCTGGCACTGGCCACAACCGCCGCATATATTTTGCCTGCACCCGCATCTTTTAACATTTTAGTGCACTCGTTGAGTGTATTTCCTGTTGTTACTACATCATCAACCAATAATATATTCTTACCCCTGATTTTGAAGGGATTACTTACTCTAAAGGCACCTTTCATATTTTCGGACCTGCCTTTTTGGGAAAGCAGGCTCTGGCTTTCAGTGTTTCTAACTCTTATGAGCAGCCTGGACATTTCGGGCACTTTCATTTTTCCCGACAGCATTCTTGATATTAGAAAAGATTGGTTATATCCGCGTTCTGTTTTTCTACTTTTATGAAGGGGCACTGATAAAACCCCGTCAATTTTTTCTAATCCCGCTTGCTTAAGCTTTTCATACAATCCAATGGAAAACGCCCTGTAATATCCGGCTTTATCATTAAATTTGTATTTTTTCAAGGATTCTTTCACCATGCCCTCATATTTCCATAAGCATACAAGCTTTTCAAATTTGTCCGTCGGTCTCATTAATCCGGTAGAAATATACGGCCTTAAAAAGCGTTCACATTCACCACATGAATATTTATTATTTCCCGCCTCAACAATTTCTCCGCAAAAAATACATTTTGGAGGATAAAAATATTCAACTAACCTGAGCGTAAAAACCACCCCCTTCTAAGGACAGGAATTTATGCCGTAAGCTGCCAAGCAATCCGACAAGCCTGTAAATCTAGCTACCTCCCTTTTATTTTCGACCATTTGCTTTATTATATCTTCCCTGCCTACCAGTATTACCATATCCCTGGCCCTTGTAACAGCCGTATAAAGCAAATTTCTTGTCATAAGTACGGATGGGCCCGAATAAAGGGGTATAACCACAACAGGAAATTCACTGCCCTGGCTCTTATGTATTGTAACTGCATAAGCAGGGTCCAATTGCTCAGCAAATACCCATTCATATTCTACGGTTTTTTCATCATCAAAACAGACGGTAAGTGTATGGGCTTCGCCGTCAATCTGTTTAATTATGCCCGTGTCCCCGTTGAACACCCCTTCACCCTCAATGACCGAATCTCCCGCTGTCCTTTCCCATCTGATTGTATAATTGTTTTTAATCTGCATGACCCTGTCACCTTCTCGAAATGTAAATTCCTTAATCATTTTTTCATTTCTGTCCTTGCTTGAAGGGTTCAAAAGCTTTTGCAGCTCAATATTCAAATTCAATACACCCACAATGCCCTTTTTTGTAGGTGCCAGTACCTGTATTTCCCTCATGGGGTCATATCCGAATTTATTTGGAAGCCTTCTGCTGCAAATATCCATAACAGAATTTAGAATATTATCCCCCTCAGATTTTCTGAGAAAGAAAAAATCCTTGCTTTTATTGTCTATTACCGGCAATAATCCATTGTTTATCTTATGGGCATTTACTACAATTGTGCTCTCGCTTTCCTGCCTGAAAATATCTGTAAGCCTTACGGTTTTGACTGCATTGCTGGATATTAAATCCTTAAGCACATTACCGGGGCCCACAGACGGGAGCTGGTCCACATCTCCAACCATGATTAACCTCATCCCGCAGGTTACGGCCTTTAAAAGGCTGTTAAAAAGAACTATATCCACCATTGACATTTCATCTATAATAACTGCGTCCGCATCAATGGGATTGTCTTCATTCCTTGCAAAAACCTGCACTTCTGTTTCAGATAAATATCCTATTTCAAGGAGCCTGTGTATGGTCCTGGCTTCATAACCTGCGGCCTCGCACATTCTTTTGGCAGCCCTTCCGGTAGGTGCTGCAAGCTCAACACTGAGCTCACATTTTTTGAAAACCTTTATTATGCTTTTAATAATAGTTGTTTTGCCGGTACCTGGACCTCCTGTTATTATAAGCACACCATTTGCCAGTGCCTTTTCCACAGCTTTTTTTTGCAGGCTTGCAAAACATATACCTTCGCTTTTTTCAAATTCCTTTAATATCATTTCAAGGTTTCCGGTAAGGTCTTCACATTCATGCTTTGCTAAAACCTGAAGCTTAGCCGATACGTTCTTCTCTGCGAGATGGAAAGCAGCAAGGTATACCCTTGTTTGCCCATCAGTTTTTTCCATCACGACCTTTCCCTCCAATTGGAGGGATACAAGGGCATCCGCTATGGAATCAATGCTTGTCCTTAATAATTTTGAGGTATAATCCTCCAGCACGTTCTGCGGCAGAAAAGTGTGCCCGTCTGCCGCTGCCTGGGATAAAGCATATTTGATTCCGCTGGCAATCCTGAACAGGCTCAATGGTTCTATACCCAGGTTCATTGCCATTCTATCTGCTATTTTGAAGCCTATTCCATGTACTTCGTCAGAAAGCTTGTAAGGATTGGACCTGGCAATTTCAATTGCATTCCTGCCAAAGACCTTGTATATCCTGTTCGAATAAGAAGGGGTCAAACCATACTTCTGGAAAAATATTATAACATCCATAAGCCCTTTTTGTTCTTCTAAAGAACTGCCTATCATCTCAGCCCTTTTGGCATTAATGCCTTTAATTTCTGCAAGCTTTAACGGGTTGAACATAATTATATCAAGGGCCTGTTCACCAAACCTGCCGACTATTTTTTTAGCAGTGGAAGGACCTACACCTTTTACAATACCGGAGGCAAGATACTTTTCAATAGATTCAACGGTATGGGGCATAATTTTTTCATATGCCATAACCTTGAACTGCTCACCGTATTCGGGGTGAGTTATCCAATCGCCGTTTACTTTTACAGTTTCTCCCTCATTAAGTACGGGCATGCAGCCAACAGCAGTTATAAGAGCTTCATTATCATAAATATCACATACGGTATAT
Source organism: Clostridia bacterium (assembly GCA_028280575.1). Lineage (GTDB taxonomy): Bacteria > Bacillota > Clostridia > Acetivibrionales > STF1-152 > JANQLN01. Next base: position 614 of record JANQLN010000034.1, on the reverse strand, counting down.
CCATTGGTTTCATTTTGATAAATAATATTTTCAACAGTCCCTTTTATGGTCTCCAAAAATAAATTCTCACCCCCGTACTTTAATCCATATCAATACACAGGCTGTTTAACCTCATATTTTTACGCTATCAACGTACATTTATTATAATATATTTTCATCAAGAGATAAATATTTTTTTGTATGTTTAATAACATCAAGACGCGGATATTCTTCCTCAAGCCTTTTCAGGATATCCGGCGTATCATCTGATGAAGCCATGTCAATAACCGTTAGTTTTTTCAAAAGAAGCTTATCCAATATACCATTTAAAAATATAGACCTTATCAAGCCTTCTACCGTATCCTGTTTATTTTCAACAGTTAATATCATTTGTATGCCTTCAGTATTTGTCTTTCTAATTTTTATACGGTTATATATACCAGCGACTAAAAAGATAAAACCGTATATGGCAAAGATGTAAAACAAAAATTCATAAACAATTTTTAGCATAAAAACCCCCACATATATATTCCTCTCCAATTATAATATGTGAAGCCCATTCCCGCCGTGCAAAATAAGAATTAGTGTCATGTGTCAAGGGGACAGGTCTTATGGCACATTTTGTCAAATGTGCC
>JANQLN010000117.1 GCA_028280575.1 Clostridia bacterium | reverse complement strand
AATTTTATATATCAAATTCCAATATTCTGGAAATATCATAGAATACAATATTTATATGTTTTAATCTAATTATTCATGCTTTTCCATTATATTATTTATTATGATTGTTGTCAAAATGTTGTCACTATTTAAATATATTGAGAAGAAAATGACTTGATGCAATTGCAGAAAGGCTTGATTTTAAAGGGTTTGGCGGAAAGGGAGGGATTCGAACCCTCGGTACGCTATTAACGTACACACGATTTCCAGTCGTGCGCCTTAGACCAGCTCAGCCACCTTTCCTTTTGCTTAAATAGTATAACATATGGGGTGTAAAAAATGCAAGGGTGGCATACGCAAATTTATGTGATGAATTCTATATAACATCTTCTCCCACTATATGTATTTTTAGTGTATTGGTTTTGCCTTTGGGACCTGTTGGCATACCTGTTGTCAGGATTATCAGATCGCCATTGCCGATAATACCGGTGCTTTTTGCGCATTCCATTGTGTTATTGTAAAGCTTGATAATATCCTTTATATAGTTTGTCCTTACGGGATGTATACCCCATGAAAGGTTTAACTGTCTTTCAACTCTGGAGTTTACGGTCACTGCAATTATGGGACAATTCGGGCGGAACCGGGATATCATTCTTGCCGTGTTACCTGTATTTGTAACAACTACAATGCCTTTGGCCTTAAGCTCAAAAGCGGCAACTGAAGTAGCCTGGCCAATCACACTTACAACATCATTGCGGGTCAGCCAGTCTTCTGCAAAAAACCTTTTACGGTAATCAATGTCTTTTTCAGTGGTTTCAATTATATCCACCATTTTTTTCAGTACTTCCAATGGATATTTGCCACATGCAGTTTCTCCGGATAGCATTACTGCACTAGTATTGTCGTAAATGGCATTGGCAACGTCGGAAACCTCTGCCCTTGTTGGCAGCATGTTTTCAGTCATGGATTCAAGCATTTGTGTTGCTGTTATGACAGGGTATCCGCTGGAATAACATTTTCTTATAAGTTTCTTCTGAATGGAAGGAACTTGGCTTAAGGGCATTTCAATACCGAGGTCACCCCGGGCTATCATTAATCCGTCTGAATATTCAATTATTTCGTCAATATTTTCAACAGATTGCTTATTTTCAATTTTTGAAATGATGGAAATATCACTGCTGTTTTTTTCCTTTAGGAATTCTCTGACTTTCAATATATCCTTTGAATCCCTGACAAAAGATAGCGCTATGTAATCAAACTCATGCTTTATTGCAAAATCCAGATCGCTTAAATCCTTTTCACTTAAAAAAGACAATGACTTAACACAGCCAGGTATATTTACACCCTTTTTGTCAGATATTTTTCCGCCGGTAACAACTTCACAGATTACATTTTTATCTTTTATCTTTTTCACTTTCAGATGTATTTTGCCATCATCTATATAGATGCTGTTTCCTTTTATTACACTCTTGTAAAGATTCTTGTATGAAATTGAAATCTTTGAATCATCGCCGGTAATGTCATTATTTACTATTGAAATTTTCTGGCCGTTTTTCAAAATAGTATTATCCTTTATTAATCCAAGGCGGATTTCGGGACCTTTTGTATCCATAATCAGCGAAACGGGTTTTTTCAGTTTACGTCTTGCTTTTTTGAATTCATCAATCCTTCTTGCATGGATTTCATATGTTTCATGGGAAAAGTTCACCCTTGCCGCATCCATTCCGTTAATTATTAAATCCTCACATAGACCTTCCGTTGTAGGTCCTAAAGTACAGATGATTTTTGTTCTGCGCATCTTAATCCTCTTTTCTATAAATTTACCCCAGTACGAAAGTAATTATTTACTGAAGGGCTATCTATTTTTTAAATTTCCTTTATTTTATACTTGCGAGTATGAAAATTCAAGTGAAAATTAAAACGAATTATTTGTTAACAATTTATATTAACATAGTTTTTAAATAAAATTCAGTGAGTTGCAAATTGTTTTGTTGTAAGCTGTTTGCTCATATAGTAAAATATAATGGAAAGCAAAAAAGTCAATTTTTATATAGGAGCAAAGGTTTAAATGGATGAAATACTTAAAATGAGTATAAGCGAAATGGCCGGAAAATCTTTTGAGTGCACCTGTGGCAGACACCATTCAATTGATATTGACAGCATATATATAGGCAATGGCGTTCTTGATAAAACCATTGAAGTATGTCTTAAAAATAGTAAAAGCAGGCTCTTCTTAATGGCTGATGAAAACACATACCAGGTCTGTGGAAGACATGTTGAGGATTTACTTAAGGTGTTGGATATTAAAACTTTTGTATATCCGAAGCAAGGCCATGACCTGGTGCCTGATGAAAAATCCCTGGGAAGGCTTTTGATAGAATTTGATTCAAATACTGATCTTATCCTGGTAATTGGCTCAGGTGTGCTTAATGACCTTGGCAAGCTTTTGAGCTATAGGGTAGGAGTACCATACATTATTGTAGGGACGGCCCCTTCAATGGATGGTTATGCTTCAGTCGTATCTCCACTTATAGTCGATGGTGTGAAAATTACTGTTCCTACCACATATCCGCTTTCCATAATTGGAGATACATCAATAATGAAGAAAGCTCCTATGGAAATGCTGCAGGCCGGTTTTGGCGATATTATTGGAAAAATAACAGCGCTTGCAGATTGGCGGCTTGCAAAAGAAGTTATTGACGAAACCTATTGTGAAACCTGTGTTAAAATTGTTGAAAACGCCCTGGAAAAATGTTTGAATAATGCCGACGGACTTTATAAAAGGGAGGAAAAGGCGGTCAGATATGTAATGGAAGGATTAGTCCTTTCAGGGATTGCTATCGGCCTAAATGGTGATTCAAGACCTGCTTCAGGGGCAGAACACAACTTTGCACACTATTGGGACATGGATGCCATATCCCGGGGTATGGGGCATCCGTTACATGGAAATTCGGTTGCAGTTGGCACTGTTATTAGTGCCTATGTGTATGACATGGTAAAGGATGAGCTTCCCGGGTCCATTGATTTGCCGGATGTTCATATGATTGAGGATAAGCTTTTAAAATTGAAATCAACTGTCAATCCAAAGGATTTAGGCATACCAAAGGATTTGTTTGAAAAAAGCATGAAGGAAGCTATGGATTTAAAGGAGAGATACACTGTTTTTCATTTTGCCAGGGAAATTGGCAAATTGGACGAGATAACGGAAAAACTAGTTGAAAAATTTTACATACGGCAAATTTAGTTTATGGAGGTCCCATGGAAATAATAAATCAAAAAAAGCTTTTTGTCCTGGATATGGATGGAACCATATATTTAGACAACAGGATGCTGGAAGGAGCACTTGATTTTATTGGTGCTTTAAAAAATAATCATAAGCAGTTTTTATTTTTTACAAACAATGCATCAAAGACGCCTGAGTACTATATAAACAAGCTTAAAGCCTTAGGATGCAGCATTGGCAGGGAAAATATAATGACTGCGGGAGATGTTACCATCAAATACTTGAAAGAGAAGCAAAAAGGCAAAAGCGTTTACCTTTTAGGCACAGAGCTTTTGACTGAATCGTTTGCCCGTTCAGGCATCAACCTGGTGGGAGAATCTCCTGATATTGTTGTTGTAAGCTTCGATCTGGGAATGACATATGAAAAGGTTTCAAAAGCGTGCAGCTTTATAAGAGAAGGTGCCATGTTCATCGCAACTCATATGGATTATAATTGTCCCACTGAAACTGGCTTCATACCTGATTGCGGCTCCATATGCGCCATGATTACCGCATCTACAGGGGTAAAACCAAAATATCTTGGCAAGCCTTTTAGTGAGACAATTGAAATGATAATGTCCAGAACCGGGCGAAATAAAGATGAAATGGCAATAATAGGAGACAGATTATATACGGACATGGCTATGGGTGTAAATAACGGGGTTACCAGCATTCTCGTGCTTTCGGGGGAAACCGGGCAGGAAGACCTTGCAGTTTCAGCCGTCAAGCCTGATTTTGTATTTCGGTCAATCAAGGAAATAGTTAATATAATTGGCAATAAGCCTTGACTTTTTAAAATTATGGCGTTTTGTCAAAAAATGGTTTTATATTTCCAGCAAAAAAATCCTATAGCCTAATACAACAGGAAATCGTATCAGGCTACAGGCATTTTATTTATTATTCTAACAATTAATCTGCATATTGTGCGTCATATGCATCTTGTAATATTTGCAGGTACTGGTCCAATCCAATGTTTTTAAGATTTTCGGTATATCTATCCCAATCCTTTTCAATATCCATATCACCTGTAATAAATCTGGCAATTGCTTCTTTAATATAATCGTTGACAGCTGTCCTAACCTGTGCAAGATCTCCTACAACCGACGAATCGACATAAGTTTTAGGATACACTTCTGCTTTTGGTGGTGCATAAGGCTCATATAATTTTGTTGCTTCATACAATTTTTTTTCAAAAGCTTTTGAATCATTGATATCTTGTGGCTGTGCCCAGGATTGACGGTACTCAAAGGATCTCCAGCTTGGCCCCATCTGATAGTAATGGGCATTTTGGATTTCTGCATATTTAATATCATCTATTCTTGCCCATTTAGCCGGTCTTCCACGTAAATCCAATTCATCCGCCTCAGCTTTTCTCCATTCATAACCTTCACGTCCTGCTTCAATATATCTTAAAGCCGCTTCTAGCGAATAAAGCCAGTCTGCCCATTTGTATGCTATTTCTGGGTGTTTGCATTCATCTGTAATGGCAAATTTACCAGTGGAATAAGTAAATGGATAATATCCGCAGGTTTGCACGCCTTTAGGTCCTTTTATCGGAGTGATGGCTTGATACATCTTATGGCGTTCTCCTTCCAGACTTGTAAATACGCCCATCCATCCTGCCGGAACCGCTCCTATAACAACAGCTTCAGGATTTTCTCCTAATTGTTTTAACTGTTCACCATCCTGTGTAAAAGCACCAGGATCAATTAAACCTTCTTTAAATAACTTGGCAATATACGATAATCCTTCTTTAAATTCCGGTTCATCTGCAACAAGGTCAACCTTGCCATTGACAACTCGAAGCTGGTTGCCGCCGTCGCTAAAAATAAATGCATTCATTAAGAAATTGTATGGATTTGAATGCCACCCTTTTGGTGAGCCTGTTAATGGCAGTTCATCTGTTTTTCCATTGCCATTTGGATCTTGTGTCTTAAATGCCTTTAAAACTTCATAGAATTCATCTGTAGTCTTAGGTGTTTCCAGTCCAAGCTTATCCATCCAATCTTGATTAATCCACATCTTTTGTGCGTAAATACAGTGATAACATTCATTGACTTGCGGAAGAGTATATATATTTCCATCGGGAGTAGTTATTCCCTTTTCAATATAATCTACAGCATCAAACATTTTTTTAATTTCGACGCCATGAGCTTCAATTAAATCATTAAGCGGTGTAAAAACACCTTGCGGTCCATAAATCATTTCATCCTCTGGTTGTAATTCCATGTTAAAGAGTATTCCCGAGTAGTCTCCACTTGCCAGCAGCAATCCTTTCTTTTCAACGCGTGATTGCCAAGGTACCAATTCCCATTCTATATGTACATTTGTTTTTTCTTCATACCATTTGGTAAATTCATTGGTTCTAATATCTTTAATTTGGTGATGCTGTGGCGCAGTAAACTTCAATGTAATCTTCTCATTAACGATTGGAAATACACCAGGCTCACTGTATTCAAACTTACCATCGTCTGATTTTTCTTTAGTTTCCGTTACAGGATCCGTACCTTCTTTCTCATCTGTATCTGAATTTCTGGCACACCCTGCAAATAGTAATGAATTACACATAATCAGGCATAATATTAAGCTTATCACTCTTTTCATAAAATAATCCTCCTTTTAAATTAAATACATAAATGCCAAACCTTTTTATCCTCCTTTCCTGATACTATAGCCTAGTGGCCTGTAACACATAAAATTAATGGTTACTTGCAGCATATTTTTCCGCTTACGGACCACTATCCTTTTAATGCCCCCACCATGATTCCTTTGACAAAGTATTTTTGAACAAATGGATAAATGATTAAAACAGGCAAGCTCGCTACTACAATCAATGAATATTTCAGTAAATCTTTCATACCCTGCTGCCTGAGAAGGGTCCTGACATCAACCAGCATATTGGGATCAATCTCATTTTGAATGAGTATATTCCTTAAAATAATTTGTAAAGGATACAGCTTTTCAGATTTTATATATATTAACGCGGCAAAATAGGAGTTCCAATGCCCGACAGCATAAAACAAAGATAAAACCGCAATAATAGGTGCTGACAGCGGAACTACAATGGATACAATGAACTTGATATCCCTGCAGCCGTCAATAACAGCTGCTTCATAAAGCTCATCCGGTATTGTCGTTTGAAAATAAGTTCGCGCGATAATGACATACCAGACTGCCATAGCATTCGGAATGACCATAGCCCATATAGTATTCGTCAATCCTAGATTATTTACTAAAAGATAAGTAGGTATTAACCCTCCATTAAAAAGCATGGTAAACACAAATAAGGCCATAATTGCGTTTTTTCCCACAAATTCCTTTCTTGATAAGGGATATGCCGCTAAAATAGTCATAATAATATTGATGCTCGTACCCAAGACCATGTAAATTAAAGAATTTTTATACCCGATCCATATATGGGGATGTTTAAAAATAGCATTATATCCCATTAAACTGGGCTCTACAGGCAAAAACCATACCTTTCCGGAAACAACAGCACTTGTTGAGCTAAATGAAGAGCTTACTATATAAATTAGCGGATATAGTACCACCATAAGAACAATTGATAGAAAGATATAATTACACATTACAAAAGCCTTATCTGAATTCGCTATTACTTTTTTGTCCATCAACTTTCATCTCCTTTACCACAAGCTTGAGCCGCCCGCCTTTTTTGCAAGTTTATTTACACTGACCAGCAAAATACAATTAACCACAGAATTGAATAATCCGACAGCAGTTGAAAAGCTGAATTGTGATCCAATTAAACCAATCCGGTAAACATAGGTACTAATAACATCAGAAGTGCTCATATTAAGATTATTCTGCATAAGATATATTTTCTCAAATCCGATATTCATCACATGTCCTACCGTTAAAATTAACAGCACAATAATGGTAGGCATAATACCCGGAATATCAATATGGCGAATTTTCTGGAGCTTGGTTGCACCGTCAACTATTGCAGCTTCGTGCAATGTAGGATCTATTCCAGATAATGCTGCAAGATAAATTACAGCAGAATAACCGGTATACTGCCATACCCCGGACCAAACATACAGGGATTTAAAAAACTCCGGTTTTCCCATAAAATTGACCGGTTCTTGCCCGAAGAATTTTATAAAATTATTAATCAGACCCGTTTGCGGTGATAAAAGCTGCAGCAGCATTGATACCATAACAACTGTAGAGATAAAATAAGGTGCATAGGTAACCATTTGAACTGTTTTCTTAAAACGCCGGTTTTTTGCTTCATTAATGGCTATAGCCAAGATAATTGGTGCGGGAAAACCTACTATTATAGAATATAAGCTTATACCAAGGGTATTTTTAATCAACCTGGCAAATTGAAAGGATTTAAAAAACGTTTCAAAATGTTCTAAACCAACCCAGGGACTTCCCATAATTCCTTTGGTCACCATATAATCTCTAAAAGCGATTTGTGCACCGTACATAGGTATGTACCAAAAAACGATGATATAAACAACAGGCAACAGTATTACTAAATATAGTTCCCAATGTTCTTTCATTCTTACTAATGTAGTTTTTTTTGAATTTGCGGATAACTTTTTGCCCCTTATCCCCTTTATTGGTTCATTCGCAGCATTTAATTTCATAAAGCCTCACCTTTTACAAGATTCTGTATTTCAAAAATGGAAAAACAAGTTTTGTGAACCTGTTACCTGTTAATTATAAAATCGGTATCCTTGCTTTGTAAAGGTCCATAAATTGCAGATTTGGTACTCTTTTTTATCAGGATAAAAGGAGTGAATAGTGCCTTTTTTTATATCTGCGTACAGATTTATTAAAAGCAATAATTAAACATAGTACCTTTTTTATGATTTAGGTACTTTGCTTTATCATTATTGCAGTTTAAAATTTGTCGGTGTTATCCCATAAACTCTTTTAAAGGCTCTCCGAAATGCATGTGCACTATTATATCCAACGGATTCACTAATCTCTTCAATGGTTAAATCCGTTTTTTGCAATAGCTCTGTGGCTTTATTCATTCTAACAGATACAAGATAGGATGCAAAATTTTGTCTTAATTCCCTTTTGAAAAGCTGGCTTACATAAGATGAAGTAATGTTAAATTTATCTGCTATTTCATTTAAGCATAATTGGGGATCAGCATATTTTTCCACAACATATTCTATCATTTTTCCTTTTAAGCGATGCTCTTGATGTCTTTTTCTTTCTTTGCCAATATTGCAAAGCATTACTAAAACCCGTGAAATGTAGTGATAGGTTGCTTCAAAAGATTTGTTGGATTTAATATTATCCAATATGGTATCAACATCTCCTATTTCTTCAATCTGTGATATCTGCATTTGTGTCATAAGCCTGATCACTGTATTTCTCATTGCATATATCAAGTGCTTTGTCATAGATAGGTTCAATTCCCTATATTTAAAATTCTCTTCAAAAATCATATATAATTCTTTTTCAATAAAAGAGGGCTCTCCTGCTGCTGCTGCATTAATCAGCTTATACTCAATTTCTAACGGGTAAAAATATTCCTGGCTTCTATGCTTTATTTTTTTATACCAAATAATATTCGGCTGGGTTTCCATAACCTGCTTATATTCAAGAGCCAATTTTGCCTCAATATTAGAACGATAAACATATGTCAGCTGCTGATAAAACCTGCCGGCTCCAAATAAAATTTTAACATTATACTTCTCATTAATATGGCTGCATGCTCTATTAATGCCACATTCAATATAACGGATATACCCTTCTTTTGACTGTTTTTCATCTATACACAGCAATATGGCCATTTTATGGAGGTCAATATCATTAAAAAACAGGGGGCTATTCATGACGTCATTCATAATATCCCTAATTTCCTTTTTAATATCATTATAAAAGAAACTCATGTCATTTTCATTAAATTCAATGTATGGTTGAACAATCATTACAAAAAATTCTTTACCTCTAATGGAAAGACGCGCCCGCTTCATTGATGCGTCCATATCCTCATCATTATAAAAATCCCCGTTAAGCAATGAATGAATAAATGATTCCCTGACATAGGGCAGCTGTTCGGAAATAGTCTTTGTCAAGGTATTCTTATCATTTATCAAAGTATTAAAAGAAGTTCTTAAATCATTATAAATATTTTTGTTAACAGTTGTTGAACCAGCACCCTTAAAGACTGCCTGCCTGAGTTCTTGCAGTGGTTTAAAATTCCTATATGCTAATAAATAAGCAGTAATTAAGCCTAAGAGAATAGCTAATAATACGCTCAGTGTGGTCAGATTTTTTATATCAACTAATTTGCTCATAGCCAATTCATTGGGGACTACTGAAACATAGGACCAATTATTGTAAAGGGAAGTACATGAATAGACAATCATGGATTGATCATCAACCTTAACATTTTTGATATTCTGGTTAGGTGAATTTATTACTTTCTTTAAGGATTTATCCATATTTTTTAGACCTATGGATGTAATAAGCTGTCCTTCACTATCATAAACAGCCAGGCCGCCATTGTATATTTCCAGCTGCTTTAGCAATTCATGTATTTTATCTTCTTTGATAAAAACCAGAATTGTCCCTGCATTTTTGCCAGGAATAGACATAGGTATGGTATGCAGATAAGTTATCACATTATTTACTTCATTATTTGTACTCAATTGTATCGCTGGAAAATAGTCTTTATAATATCTATTTCCGGTTATACTCATTTTCCATTCTTCAAAGCCCGTATTCGCGTAATTAAGATAATTCATGTGAAACAATGGCATTCTGATGGCTATTTTTGTTGGAGAAACGATGCAGTCTAAACCATGAAAATAGATATACATACTCTTTATAAAATTATTCGAAAGGTTAAAATACGCCAAATCCTTTTGCGCATCAACAAGTGAATATATTTTGTTGCCTTCAATTGGTTTTTTCATGGATAAAAGCTTCTTGATTTTTGGATTGCTTTCGATTTGGATGGTAAGATTATCAATTTCTTTTAAACGCTGGTCCATAATATTTTGTATCTGCTCCAGCATAAGCATGTTGTTGGTTTCGATTTCCTCTTTTATTTTATCCTGCATAATAAAATAATTAGTGCTTTGGAAGATAATAGGTATAAGCAGGATACAAATATAGGATACTAAAAACCAAATAAAAACCTTGTCTCTATATATTAAATTCCTCATATGACCCTCCATATTTACATACAAGCTCCCTTTTCCTGCCTTTTATTATAACATAAAACCGTGTACATAAATACTATCATATCAACTATTTTATATAATTTCTAAATTTTACTTTTGATAAATAATAAGATATTCTATGAAAACAACAGATAACCAGCCACAAATTGTTTTTAATTTAAAAAATTTTTTTACACCGAAAATTTTTTACTCTATCCCTTTAATGCTCCTGCTGTCAAGCCCTTTACAATAGATTTTTGTGCCGCCAGATAGAATGCCAATACCGGAATGATAATAATGACAATAGCTGCAGCCATCAAGCCATAGTCAGTCCCATACTGACTGCTGATCTCTGCAAGCAGTACATTAATTGGCTGAACCTCTCTTGTTCTTAATATGATTAGTGACATGAACAGATCATTATACGACCATAGGAATGTGAATATTGCTACAGAAGCAAATGCGGACCTGGAAACAGGTGCGATGATTTTTATGTAAACCTGCCAAACACTGCACCCTTCTATCAATGCAGACTCTTCGAATTCACGTGGGATTGAAATCATGAAGCCTGTCAAAACGATAATTGCAAACGGAAGATTTCCTGCTGCCTGCGGCAGAATAAGCCCCAGATGCTTATTTAAGAGATGGAAATTTTTCAGCATTACAAACACAGGTACAATAGTACAAAATGCAGGAAACAAAAGACTGCCCATCAGTGCTGTGTGAATTGCCTTTTTGAATTTGAATTCAAATCGGCCTAATACATATGCAGCCAGCCCTCCAAGAAATATAACTATAGCTACTACGGAACATGATATTATCAAACTGTTAAGATAGCTCCTGCCTATGTTAATCTTCATAAAAGCATTAATGTAATTGAGTATTTTAAACTCACCGGGAATATTAAATGAATTTAAAATAATTTCATAAGAGGTTTTAAATGAATTCAACAAGACCCAGTACAGAGGATATATTGTTGTCAACGCCCAGCCACTTAAAAAACAGTATACCATGGTCTTTCCCAGGAAAAATTTATTTCTTTTGTTATACCTGCTTATCATTGTTAACATTCCCTTCCATACTGAGCAATCCGCTTATGGTTTTTTAAACAGACCACTAGTAAGTCACCTCTTCCCTTCTTAGGTGCCGGTTCACAAGATAGGAAATTACAAGCCCTAAAACAACTATCAGTATCGCAATTGTTGAACCGTACCCATATCGATAATCAACAAAGGTTTTCTGATACATATATGTTCCCAATACTTCAGAAGCCCTGAGAGGCCCTCCCTGGGTAATCACATAAATTAGGTCAAAAACCTTCAGTGCCCCTGTAATTGCCAGTATAAAACAGACCTTTATAACATCCCAAATAAGAGGAATAGTGAAATATATAGTCTTTTCAAATCCGTTGATACCATCTAAATATGCCGATTCGTATATATCATCAGGTATCCTGCCAATTGCTGTGAGAAGTATAACAAAATAAAAGCCTACATACTGCCAGATAACAGGAACAGCAACTGCTGTCATTGCAGATTTTTCAGTCAGCCACACAACACTTTCTAAATTCAAAAAGTTCAACAGTGTATTTAATAGCCCGCCGTCATATACATAAAATAACTTAAACATAAGCCCAATTGCCGTTGAAGATATAACAATGGGAAAAAAGAACACCGTTCGATAGAACTTGGCTCCTTTGCTAATACTATCTGTAAAAACTGCAATAATAAGACCAATTCCAACCTGTATAAAGCAGGCCAAAAACATTAAATACATTGTATTTTTAAGGGCTTTATGAATGGTAGTATCCATAAACATCCTTTTATAATTTGCCAAACCAATAAATTCCGAGGTAAAAAATCCATCCCACTTGAAAAAACTTCTGAAAAAACTCATAAAAAAAGGATAATACAGAAATAATACAATCAAAAGTAATGCTGGACACAAGAATAAGGAAATCACTAGCCAATTTTGATAATGCTTCATCTTAATTACTCCTTCTTAATTGGAAAATCACTGCAGCATGCTGATAAATTAAGCAATTTGCGTTGAACATACAGGATAATAGCTGCTGTTTCAACTATTATCCTATACAATTAATCAATATCCATTATTCGCCTTTATGAAGTTTCATCACTTCTTCCAGAACTTCTTCAGCGGTTTTCTTACCCGCCGCAATAAAAGGTGTACCTTCTTTCACAATATAATTAAAAGCTTCAGGTGTTAATCTGGAGTCAATAGGCATATTTATAGTTTTAGCATTTGCTACCATCTCATGACCTGCTTTAGCCACGGAAGACAATCCTGGAACACTTACAGATGCTGCCGGCACACCACCATTTGCTGCCGCCATTTTCTCAATCATATCCGCACTTGTCAGGAAATCAACTAATTCAACTACAGTATCCTTCTTATCTTCATAAGCTTTTGTGCTAATATAATATCCTGCTGAGAATCCGGCTACGATAGATGTAGGCTCCATCTTACCACCAGCTGTTGGAACCATTGGTACAACAGTAATTTTCTCCTTCATTTCATCTGATAAGCCTCCAATAAACCAGGAACCTTCCAAAATCATGGCTGCTTTTTCTTGCTTGAACAAGTTCTGAGCACCTTCAATATCCATCGAAATGGCATCCTTGGCAAATCCGTTCATATCATATATCTTCTTAATATTATCCAGACCTTCAACCCATGCAGGAAGTACCCCGCTGGCAAAAACATCCATATGGCCGGCAGCACCACCCGATGACAAGATGAAGTGTTCAATCATATAGTGAGATTGTCCAAGAGGTCCTGCAAAAGGTACGATACCTTTTTCAGATAGAACTTTAATAGCATTCTCAAATGATGTCCAATCAGCCGGCAGCTCCAAACCATTATTTTCGAATAATTCCTTATTAATAAACAATCCTTCATAGAAGCCTGTAATCGGAAGGGCATAAATTTTACCGTCGAATTCCTTCATGGAATCTTTAACACCTTCTGTAATATCCTTCCCTACATCCGGGTAATCTTTCCATATTTCTTCATAAGCTACTACTTTCCCGGATTCAATAATTGGCTTTGCGTCTGCGGCAGTAAAGAAGAATGTCACGTCAGGTTCATTTCCAGAAGCAAAATCTGTCTTTATCTTGGTTCTGAATTCATCCCCAAGTGCTTGCATGGATTCATCAGTAATCACTACATTAGGATTTTCTGCCATAAAATCATCAAGAGCTTTTAGATAAGTTTCTGTTGCAGGGTCAGTGCCGCTAAACATTGTAACAATTCTCAGTTTAATTTCTTTGTCTTCTTTTTGTGTCTGCTTCTCAACACATCCACTTAATAATGCACATACCATTGATACAGCCAGCATAAGAGCTATTATTTTTCCAAGCTTTTGCATAAAAAATCCTCCTTTTTTATTACCGCAACAACTGTATGGAAAGATGCAGCAAAGATATGAATTATATCTGCGGTTTTATTAATGCTGATTATATCATCCTGACATCATCTAAAAAAGATGTCAATCTTGGTATTTATTGTACATATTTGTTTAAAAACGATACACTATGAATACATTTTATTCCGGTACTGATTAGGTGTCATCCCCGTATTGTTTTTAAATATTCTGCTAAAATAAGCAACATCAGAAAAGCCAATCTCACCTGCAACCTCATATATTTTAAGACTGGTCTGGGTCAGGAGTTCTTGCGCTTTCTCTAATCGTATTTGATTCAAAAGCTCCAAAAAGGTTGCGCCAGTATCTTTCTTGATGGATTTGCTTAGATGCCAGGTACTAACATATAAAGCATCTGAAACAACCTGAAGGGTTAGTTTTTTGTGAAAATTATTTTTCATGAATTGTAGAGCCTTATAAACGATATACTGCATCTTCTGATTCTCAATATCCCTTTCCTCAGATGATGTATTAATTTTTCCAGGGTATTGGGCATAGAATTTCCTGATCTTTTTCTTCATATTTTCATAATAGCATCTTGCAGTTTCATCTGCTTTGATAACTTTAATAACATCTCTAAGGGTCTCAAGAAGCTCCTCTATTTTTGAAGGCTTCACAAGAAAACGGAAAATTCCATATTTTACAGCCTCCTGCGCATACTGAAAATCTCTAAAGCCTGTCAAAATGATAATTTGACAATCTATATTAGCAGACTTGATAGCTGAAATCAATTCAAGCCCACTAATTTTAGGCATTCTTATATCTGTTATGACAATATGTGGTTTGGTTTTTTTCACAAGAGCAAGTCCTGTCTCTCCATCTTCAGCTTCACCAACAACAACACACCCCAATTCGCTCCAAGGAACTATTTTTCTTAATCCCTCCAGGATGACGGTTTCATCATCTACCAATAATACCCTATACATTTTCTACCTCCTAATTCCCAAGCTTAGCGGCATATTCAATATCAATCGGCAAAGTCATTTGAATCAAGGTTCCATGACAATATTCACTCTCTATTGTTAAGCCATATTCATCTCCGCAAATTAACCGTATTCTTCTGTGAACATTTAAAAGACCAATCTTTGAGTCTTCAAACACTTTTCCTTTAATATCATGGATAACTTTTTCATCTAAACTTTGTTGGATTTTTTTCAATAATTCTTTTTCAATTCCAACACCATCATCCTGCACCTTAATAATCAAGCATTCTTGCTTTGCTTCCATATATAGACATACCGTTCCCCGTCCGGCCGGTTCAATTCCATGATAGATAGCATTTTCGATCAAAGGTTGAATGGTTATTTTAGGTATTTTCAGGTCAAGCACTCCCTTTTCAAATACTTTTTCAAATCTTATCTTATCTCCGAACCTTTTCTGAATTAATAAAATATAATTCTCCAGGTAATGAATTTCATCTCTCACAAATATAAACCTGTCATTTTTTCTATCAATATTTACTTCTGTAATTTCAGCCAAAGCTGTTACCATTTCAGATATTTCATGGTTTCCAGATAATCTGGATTTCCAGTTGATGGTTTCCAGTGTATTATACAAAAAGTGAGGATTGATCTGGGATTGGAGTGCTTTAATCTCTGCATTTCTTAAGGCAATTTCTTCCTTATACACTTGATTAATCAAATACTTTATCTGATAAGACATTTTATCAAAGGTTTGAAATAAATATCCCAGCTCGTCTCTTCTTTTGCTTTTCATAGTAATACCTATTGCACCTTCTTCCAATTGCTGCATCTTCTTGACCAGGGTATATATAGGCCTTATGATGTCCTTATAAAAAAGGTTCACAAAAAAGAGGAAGACAGGCACTGTGCATATACAGAGAATCAATATTTTCAATGACAGGGAACGAGTATCTGAAATAAGCGGTTCAGGAGATATGACCACTGCAAACCTCCAGTTAAGTGATTTCATTTTTCTTATAATAGTATACTTTTGTCCTGACTTTTTACCTAATAAATAAGTTCCTTCAAGCTGCTTGACGTTCATTAATGATATGATTTCTTCTTCTAAAATTGCATCCCTTAAATTCATGCTCCACACTTCATCATATTCATCAGTACTGACAAAAACTTGATAGACAGGGTCATTAAAAAAATCCTTAACATTTCTAAAAATATATTCTCTATCCACTCTCATAATCACTACGCCTGTTTTTTTAAAAGTATTTCTATCATACATGGCACGTGCCAAATATACATTGGTCACTCGTCCGTCATTCTTTTGGGTATAGTAAAATACCCCTTCAAACTTATATGATAATGTAACGATTTCTTCAATTGGTATACTGCTCATATCAATTGATTGAAGAGACTTTGTTGCTCCAAGTGGCGGGATTATTTCTTCCTTATATTTGACTACCATTAGGTCCATTTCAGGCCGTGACCTGACAATAGCTCTTAAATAGGCTTCAAAATCCCTTCCGAATTCATACTTCTCCAACGCGTCTGCACCATATATCTCTTTAAGCTTCTTGATTGAACCTTTCTCATACAGGCCTTCATCATATAAAAGATCCTGAGAAAACCTTTCAAAGATTTCTAATTGTTCTATAACTTGATTGGACATGAAATCAACATCCCGTTCTGCATAATATATGAATTTTTCTTGAATTGTATTCCCAAAATTGCCAAATCCAAAGACAGCAATAAGTAGAAGCGGATAGAGAAAGACAATTGCAAATAAAACTATGAGCTTTGTCTTAATTGAAATATTGTAAGATAAATATCCAAGCAATTTACCCATTATTTTTCTCCTAAATGGTAAAATAATTCTATAAAAACCATTATAACTAAGTTACATTTAAAAAACAATGGTATCAGGAACCTTGGACAAAACTCCTGTACAACCTGTTTGTCAATTACTTCCTGCCCAAACCATGCCATACCGGATGATGAGAGATATGCATTTTTATAATTTTAGGGCTGTCTTAGATCCTGATTTTCTGGATTGCAGCGTTGTCGTCAATCCCCCGCCTTGCACTCCAAAAAACCAAAACCTAATCCAACCCTGAATTATTAACTTAACAGACCACCAGTACTCTGTAACACATGAAATGGAGTATCTTTACATCTGTTCCTTATCTTATTCCTGCTTTTATAATCTCTTTGTTTATTTTATTTCTTAAATTTATAAGATACATATCAGTTTTGGGATATTTGCTGAAAGTTACGGGCTCATTTAGCTCTCCCTCAATGAGCTCCATGACAAAGTCCCTGTCTGTTAAAGATTCCAGCAGCTTCATAGCTCTTAAATCATTAATGGCATTGTAAAAAACCATCATTCTTATTGATTCAACAGCTTCGCCTTTTTTACCCGGATATACCAAAAAAGTATCTCCTGAAGGGAAAGCACAATTGGCATCGGTAACAGCATATGGATTTATGCTTTCTGTAGAGTATCTGGAATTATAAAAATTATATCCCCAATGCAAAAATCCTTCAATTTCATACTTATACATTTGAACTCCAATAATCCTGTTCCTTGCGGAGGGCATGGACATAAACCTGTTGCTGACATTTAATACCTGCCCGCAGCAGTAATATGTCCAAAGTTTTGGAACTTTATTTTCTATGAACTTTTCTATATGGTCAATTTTAGGTATAGGTCTTTTAAGCGCACCTGTATCGTAAAACTCATAATTGCTCAAAGCATCAATAATGTTAAAATCCTTCAAATGCTCTGAAACAAGCTTTCGTGCTGCAGAATAAGCTTCCAGGTCATCCAGTCTCGGCTCGTCTGAAATATGAAAATACGTATATTTGTCCACATCCCATTGTTTTAATTTCTTTGTAAGCTGCGGCAGGAAACAATCCAGGAATTTCTTGTATTCATTACTTACTGCCGGTGTTTCCCATCCAAACAGTTTTTTATATTCACCATCAACCTCTGCCATTATTTTAGGTACTGCCTTTGCACCCCATTGTGTAAATAAATGAGACATTTCAAAATATTGTACTCCTGCTTTTTTACAGAGGTCAATCCAGTATTTAAGCCTGTCAAAATCAAATGAATACTCGTCGTTATCACAGTATACATCAATTAATTGCACAGTCAGCCTTTCTCCTCCTATTCGGGTGTCCAAAGGCGGGGTAAATAAAGGAGTTAAAATCATGTTTATACCGCGGGAAACAGCCGTTTCAATAAAATTTTCAACTATCTGCCAGAACTCTTCACTAAAAACATCAACATTATAATAATTAGCCAGGCAGTCGCAGTGAAACCATTCTGTGTGTATCAGCTCCTGTTCGGTTAAAACTGCGTCCAGTACCTCAACCTTTAACTCTTTGCTGCATAATAGCCTGTTGTAGCGGTCCATAAAATCAATTCTTACAGGATAAATACCTGCTTTTACTTTATTGTAAGGCTCAACATCTACCCATAAAGACCTCCACTGGTCAGGTTCAAATGAAAATGTATGGTCTTCTTCCAGCTCATTTAAAATATCCGGAAATAAACCCGGTTGTGTGCACAGGTAGTTGTCATCATGCACAGAATAAGCGGGTAAATTTGAAGGTAGGAGACCTACTTTTCTGATTCTTATATGTTCTTTTATTCCAGAGTCAATTTTAATCCTTATCTTGTTGTTTATTTTTTCTTCAGGTCTTATTTGCCCATGTTTTTCCCCGTCCAAGCCGGCATCAGAAGCCTCCATCCTAAAATACCGGTCTGTTATATAGAATGTCCTGGCCATATATGCCAGTTGAAATGACACAATATCATTTTTAAGAACCGTCAATTTATTTAATGCCGGGCATTCCAAAGGCTCCTTGTCGGGGAATACCTTTTCAA
Organism: Clostridia bacterium; assembly: GCA_028280575.1. Taxonomy (GTDB): domain Bacteria; phylum Bacillota; class Clostridia; order Acetivibrionales; family STF1-152; genus JANQLN01. Next base: position 37,622 of record JANQLN010000117.1, on the reverse strand, counting down.
GTGAACTCAATAATTTGATTTTAAAACTAACCATACTTTTTTTACCTCCTATTTTGAGCAATATCGTAATAATTATACTATCCTTTTACTCCGCTTAAAGCAATGCCTTCAATAAATTGCTTCTGCAAAAAGATATAAAGGATGAAAGGTGGTAAAAAACACAGAGTAGCTCCTGCCATTACCAACCCATAATTTGTACTGTAATTTCCGCGCAGCGTAGAAAGCGCAAGAGTCAATGTGGCCTTGCTGCTTTCGGTAGCAATGACCAAAGGCCATATAAAATTGTTCCAGGTAGTTATAAATGTAAATATGGTAAGGGATATCAATACCGGTTTTACAAGTGGTATTACTATTGTATAAAATGTCTTAAGCTCTCCGCACCCGTCCATATTGGCAGCTTCAATTAATTCATCGGGTACACCGAGCATAAACTGTCTTATTAAAAACACGCCAAATGCATTAAGAATAGGTATGATTAATCCTGCATATGTATTCAGTATATTCAGCTTTCTCATAATAATAAATACGGGTATCAGCCTGACCTGTCCGGGTATCATTAACGTAGCAATATATCCCCAGAAAATTATATCCCTTCCGGGAAATTTCTTTTTTGCAAATCCATATCCTGCCAAAGAGGCAATAATACCGTTAAATAAACATGAACCAACCACTACAACCGTACTATTTTTAAAATATTTTATGAACTCAAAATTTTTAAATATGGTTTCATAATTATTTAAATTGATGTTCTTAAGGGAAAAAACAAGCTCCAGTGAATATACCTTCCTAAGTGATGTCAAAAGCATGTAAACAAAAGGGAACAGAGCTGCTAATGCAGATATTATCAATAATATTTTTGCAAGTATTGTAAATATTTTTCTGTTCATAATAACCTCCCTTCTTTAATCCTCTTTTGCCAATATTTTTTTCTGTACTGCCGATATTAACATAATAATTGCAAACAGCAGTATTGCCACTGAGCATGCATAACCCATGCTGTATTCCTTAAAAGCTGTGTTATATATGGTCAATACCAGTGTAACGGTTGATGTTCCCGGGCCTCCTCCGGTCATCGTATATACAAGGTCAAATACCTGAAAAGACCAGATTGTTCCCAATGTAACAACCAGGTAAGTAATAGGCCTTAAACAAGGAAGGGTTATATAAAAAAACTGCTGGAGCTTTGTTGCCCCGTCAACAATCCCTGCTTCATACAAGCTTTTTGGTATATCCATTATACCCGCATAATATATAATCAAAAAATATCCTATATTCTTCCATATCGCAACAATACATACACTTATTAAGGACCATGTGGCAGAACCGAGCCAATTTATCCCTGGAACCGCAACAAGGCTCAAAATGTTGTTTATCAAACCTCCTTCGGTACCCAGCATGAACTTCCATATTGTGCCTACGATGATCATAGAGGAAATTACAGGGATAAACAATGAGCTTTTAATAAAATTCCCAAATTTACTTTTACAATTTCCTGCAATTAAAGCCGCCATAATCATTGACAAAATCGTTTGGATGGGAACTACTATGAGCGTATAAACAAAAGTATTTTTTATTGATGCTTTGGTAAAAGGATCAGCTATTAACCGTTTATAATTATCCATACCTGTAAATACGGGAGGCTGTATAACATTATACTTGCATAAACTGAAATATAAAGCCATAAAAATTGGTATTACTGCAAAGACAACAATAAATATAAAGCTTGGCAGTATATAAAAATATCCATAAAAATCTTTTCTTCTTAAATTATTTTTTCTCATATCATGGCCTTTCTATATGCTCATTAGAGAAGAGCCGCTTTAAGCAAAGTTAAAACAGCTCTATTCTTAATAAATCAAGGGCTTAAAATACTCTTTGAATATTCCGCCGAATCCTTAAGTGCCTTTTCAGGGCTAATTTCTCCAATAATCATGAGCTGGAGATTTTTATACAAATAGTCATATATCTTAAATGACCCTGCAACAGGCTTTAACGTATAAAGGTAATCCTGCTGCTGTTCGTATATTTTTCTAAATCTCTCATCGTCGGCATATTCTTCATCATTTGCTATAGGAGGAAATGGTGACATTGCGTGGAATTCAGACATTGATTCACCACTTAACATATGCTTTATAAGCTCTGTAGTGAGCTCTTTGTCTTCGGTTGCACTAAGCATTACCAGCGAATCTGCAGCAACAAATGTTCCGCCGTTTTTATCTTTTAAAGAAGTAACATAATCCCAGTTAATATCCGTATCGGCATACTGGCTTGTTCTTCTTGTATCACCCACAATAAATGCCGTCTTCCCTTCTTTAAAATAAGTGTGTGTTTGTTTTGTATCCAGGGACGTTACAATCTCAGGAAGAATGTTATAGGTAAACCTTAAGTCATACAAAAACCGGGCTGCCTTTAGTCCTGCCTCCGAATTGAATGCAACCTCTGTCCCCTGCTCGTTGAATATGTCTCCACCGGCCTGCCAGAGAAGCGGATAAAATATACTGTTCAATGCTCCTATTGTCGGATTTCCGAAAGGCAGTAAAAATCTGTATATATCATCTTTTCCGTCACCATCAGTATCCGTTTCAATATTTTTGCAAACTTCCACGAAGTCTTCCCATGTTTCAGGGGCTTCTTGATAGCCTGCTTTTTCCAGTATGTCCTTATTATAAACCAGAATTCTTGGATTACCCACTACTATAGGAAGGCAGTATTGTTTTCCTTTTATAACTCCCTTATCAAGATAATAGAATTTATCTCTCTCTTCCTCTGTCAGATACTCGTCAAATGGAACAAGAGCTCCCATATCTATAAAGTCACTTATCATTTCCATATACATATAACCCACATCAGGACCTGCTCCTGATGTAATACCTGTCAAATATTTCTCTTCATAATTTGACCACGGAATAATTTCTATCTTGATATCAATCCCTTTTTTTTCAGCAAAAGGAGCCGTAACACCTTCCCAAAGCTCTTTGTCCAGTGTATCTTCAGTGCCGAATGGAGGCATCCATACCTTTAATGACGAAACAGACGGCTTTTTTTCCGGTTCTTCACTTGCTGCTTCTGTTTTACCAGCGTCATTTACCGGATTTTTTTGTTTCTTGTTTGAACATCCTGCAAACATTACCAACAGCATAGCAACAGCCAATAATAAAGCTAATATTTTTCTCATGACCAATATCTCCTCCTGTAAATAATATAACTTGCTATTATTCTAAGCCGGCTGATATTAATGATACAGGAACTGCTTTAAAATTGTAAATTGATAATTTTTATACTTTTGCACGCCCTATACAAAAACTATTAATTAATTTATAACTGAATTAACATATCTTTAACATGATAATTTATGGATTTACAGCGCATCAAGCAATTTTGCATTTTCATTTTTATATGTAAAGTCATAATTCTATGCAATATGGCTTCCTTGTATTTCAAAAACCATATTGCAAAAATTAAAGACATTCCATATAGAATAAATAAACAATTTTTGTTCTTGTCTTTACTGGAAATTTGAACTATAATACCTGCCCGTCTGCCATTTACCAACAGCATTTTTAATATTATCCATTGCAATTTCAATATTTCTCCTTTGAGTGGCAATATTGATTCTATAAAACCCTTCACCACCCCGGCCAAATATTAGACCATTGCAACCGGCAATTTTAGCTTCTTTTTCAAACAATTTGTCGATTTCCATGGAAGAAATATTAAGATTCCTTAGATTCAGCCACATAAGGTAGGTGCCCTCAAGCTGCGGATGTATTATTCCCAGCATATTTTCTTTAAGAAAGCCTTTTATATATTCATAATTGCCCCTAATATATTGAAGAACCTGTTGGAGCCATTCCTGCCCGTATCTATATGCGGCTTGTGCACCTTCTAAGGCAAATATATTTGTAAGGTGTATTCCCAATTGTTCTAAAGACTGCTTAAATTTATTCCGAAGCAGTCTATTGGAAATTACTGCTGTTGATGCCTGCAGTCCGGGTATATTAAATGATTTTGAAGGAGCTATAAGGGTTATGATATTGTTTTCTCCGTAATCCGGGACAGAGGCTGTGCATGTATGCTTATATCCTTCATATACCAAATCACAGTGTATTTCGTCAGATATAATAAGTATATTATTCCTGGAACATATCTCATGCAATGTCATGAGCTCTTTTTCTGTCCAAACCCTGCCCACAGGATTATGAGGAGAACAAAGTATAAACATCCTTGCTCCTTTAGCCGCTTTTTCAAACCTGTCAAAATCTATAGTATATATATTATTTTCATAATTCAGTTCATTTACCACAAGCTGCCTTTTATTATTTGTTACACATTTTATAAACGGAGAATATACGGGTGTTTGCACTATTATCCTGTCACCCTCATTTGTATATGTTCTCACACACAGGTTAAGTCCCTGGACAACTCCCGGAGTGTTTATCATCCATTCCTTTTCAATAGTGTAGCTAAAATGCTTTTTATACCAGTTTATTATGGACTCATAATATCCCTCATCATTGAAGCTATATCCATATACCCCATGTGCCGCCCTGTTTACAAGGGACTTTACAACTTCCCTGGGAGATTCAAAGTCCATATCGGCAATGGACATAGGCATTACCGCACTATTTCCAAATCTGGTTTCAATCTTATCCCATTTTATGCTTTTGGTGTTTTTTCTTTCGATAATTTTGTCAAAGTCATATTCCATATTTCAAAATTCCCTTTCCAAAGATTTTAGTTATAGCAAACCTATTTATTATTATCCTTCTTGTATTTACCCGGTGTAATTTGTTCATATTTTTTAAATACCCTTATAAAATTTATATCACTGGAATAACCTACAGATAATGCTATGTCTTTAATGCTCATTTCACCCTTTATAATAAGCTCTTTTGCTTTACCTATTCTAATACTGTTAATATATTTTACAACTCCCATACCTGTTTTTTTCTTGAATACTTTTGATATATATGAGCTGCTTACCCCTAAGCTGTCGGAAATATAGTATAAGCCAAGCATGGAGTCCGCATAGCTATTGTCTATTATCTCCTTAGCCCTGTGTGCAACATCAAAATCTTTTTTATTGGTACTTTCATTTGTAATATCAATTATTCTGTCAAAAACATCCATAATCTTATTTTCCAGTTTTTTTAATAAATCACCGGAAAAAATCAGATTGTAACAGTAATCTCTATCCGGCTTGTTATATTCTTCATAAACTGAATCCACAGCTTTAAGGACTTCATTTATGATTAAATACTTTTTACGTTTTTTTATACCCGCAGCCTCATCTTCATTTATATAGCATTTAAACAATGAAGGTACAAATTCTTTTGCCTCAATATATTCTTTTGCTTCAATCAAGCTTTGAAACTTGATTATTAAACTATTTCTTTTATTAATATTGGTTTTATCTTCCTCCAATATATCCCTATAGGATATTATAGCACTTTTGCCGCCATTATAATTACCTATTTGTTCAATGGCTTTTAGCGCCTCATTATAGCTTGTAGCTATTGACGACATATTGTCATATATTTTACCAATTCCGATATATAAATCTTCATTTATGGCATTTTTCAAAGCACAGGCTAAACTGTAAGCCAGCTCCTTAACTTTTTTATAATAGCTTTCAATTTCCGTATTGATTAAAAAAACATATGTGCTTTTTATATCCGTCACAACTATATTTGATTCAGAATATTGCTTTTCCCACCGTATGGCAAAAGAATAACATACAGATAATAAAGTTGAATGCTTTTTATTGCTAACTGCTGCCTTTTCAGGACACACAACCAAAGTGCAAAAATAAGGAAAATCAAAATCTACTCCATACCTTTGGGCAATAGCAAAAACCATCTGTTCATTTTTTTGCTCTCCTCTTATAATTCTGGACAAAAATGACTGTTTTATTATAAGCTGCTGTCTTTCCAGCTTTTCTATTGCCTGTTTATTGCTTTTTATCATAGCATTTATTGTATTTTGTATAAAATCGTATTCGTCAAGCTTGCTTTGCGCTTTAGGATTCAAATTGCCTGATAGTGATTTTACAATAGAAGCTACAGGCATATTATTTCTTTTACTTATATATACTGCAAACAATACTCCTATTATCAGGCAAAAAAACAGGCATAAATATGTAAAATGTTTTATATTATTTACCTTTTTTAATATGTCCCCCATATGGTTGACCTTGATATACTTCAAAGCTCCATATTTGGACATCCTGACAATTACAAGCCTGTTATCTGCGTAATACTTACCTCCTTTAACAATTGTATTTCCTTTTGTAAGCTTTGAAATTGTTTCAAGCAGTTTTTCATTGCCTGCATAAGTATATACATTATCTTTAGAATCCAATATTGCCAGAAGATTAGAATTGCTTCCGGCAATTATCATATTGAGAGTATTCTTTATTTCATTTTCATCTATCTCTGCAATGAGAATTGCTTTTCTCTCCGCTTCTTTACTAAAAGGTATATAGTGGCAATAATAAAGGATAATCTCATTTTCTTTTGTTGAGGAGAAAAAATTAAACGGATTTTTAAAATGGTCCAACCATTTTTCATAACCTTCATACTTTAAATTATTAAGCAGCAAATAATACTGTCTTGACTTAAATTTTCCTATATTGCCTACTACATAATCAGTTCCGGGATAGTAAATATATATATTCTTAAGAAAGCTGTTTGCTATTTTATAATTTTTAATATTATTAATAAAATCAAAAATATATTTTGAATCAAATAACTCTTCCCTGTAGTTTTTACTGAGCATAAGATTTATACTATTCAATTCAATTTCAAGGGATATTCTCTCTAATTCCTTTAATCTTTTATCTATGGTTTCCTGTTCAAACACCGTTGAATTATAATTAAGCTTTATTATTTCATCAGAAAATACTTTAACTATCCATGAATTAAATAGCAACACAATAAATATAATAATCAATATTATTATAATGAACGATTTTATCCATTTGTTTACTATTGTATTTCGGATAATAACTCCACCTTCCCATGGTAGAAGTTTTCTCTGAATGTCTTTGCTGTAGTGTTAGTCTAACATTTTTAATTGCTTTTTACAAGTATCAGTCAAGGGGACGTTTCGTTTGACTTCTTCTCAAGCTTTTTGAATTATATTTCTTCCCATTAAATGCAGTCAAATATTGATTGGAAAACTGAATTTTTGGGGGATTGATTTTTTTAATTTTATAATATAGACTTAATTTAATATGAAATCTGGAGGAATTTTTTATGCCGCTTATTGATATGCCGTTGGAGGAATTAAAAAACTACAAGGGTATTAGCCCTTGTCCAAAAGATATCGACAGGTACTGGGATAATGCGATTAAAGAAATGAAGTCGGTTGATCCTTGTATAGAACTTGTACCAAGCAGCTTCAAGGTACCTTTTTCCGAATGCTTTGACCTTTATTTCACCGGTGTGAAAGGTGCAAGAATACATGCCAAGCTGTTAAGACCAAAAAATATACAAACACCAAATCCTGCAGTACTTATGTTTCATGGCTATACAGGAAATTGTGGAGACTGGCAGAGCAAGCTTAGCTACGCTGCAATGGGATATACTGTTGCCGCCCTTGACTGCAGAGGCCAGGGAGGCCAATCTGAAGATGCTGGAGGTGTCAAAGGGAACACTTTTAAAGGTCATATAATAAGGGGACTTGATGACAGTCCGGAAAATCTCCTTTTCCGCCATATTTTTCTGGATACCGCACAATTGGCAGGCATAGTGATGGATATGCCCCAGGTAGATGAAACAAGAGTCGGAGCACTTGGAGGGTCCCAGGGCGGAGCGTTGACACTGGCCTGTTCATCCCTGGAGTCTCGTATTAAGAAACTGGCTCCCGTTTATCCTTTCCTGTGTGATTATAAAAGAGTATGGGAAATGGATCTTTTAAAGCATGCCTATGAAGAGCTTAAGGATTATTTCAGAAAATTTGATCCCCTTCACAAAAGGGAAGGTGAAATCTTTGAAACCCTTGGCTATATTGATATCCAGAACATTGCAAAAAGAATAAAAGGTGACGTCATGATGGGTACCGGGCTGATGGATGAAATCTGTCCTCCGTCAACGCAGTTTGCAGCATATAACAAAATAACTTCCAAAAAGGAAATTGTGATCTATCCTGATTTTGCCCATGAAGGCTTGCCGGGATTTGATGATATGATATTTCAGTTTATGTCAACCTTATAACGCGGGGAGTCAAACGAAACGTCCCCTTGACTTTATATATATATTATTTTTTTGTATATGATGAAATTCCAGCAAACAACAGCACCCATGACAAGTATTTTGGATATGGCCGGTAATATGCCGATCAGTTCGGATAAAGCATATATAAAACCATTGGTTACAGCAATATTGAAAGCAAAAAGCAGTGCATATTGAAACAGCTGCTTTTTCAGCCGTGCTTTGGATTTAAATGACCAGAACCTGTTCATTAAAAAATTGAACCAGAAAATAATTGTTATGGAAATACTGTTTGCAAATATGATACTTGTTTTTTGGTTAAGAACCAGAAATATTATATACTCCAGTCCGAAGCATGTGAATCCTATAATCAAATATTTTTTAAACTGGGAAGCAAACTCGTCGTCTATGAAATTGTTCAAAAATTTGATTTTTTTAAGCTTTGTTAATAAGATGTTTTCAATTGACATTTGGTCTTTCCTCTTTCTTAAGCATTGCAAATTCCTGGGCAAGCTTTGTTATTTTGTCTGCCTGTTTTGATAACACTGAAGTCAAGTGAAGATTATAAAACAGAAGGTACATAAGGCCAAGTAAAAAAAGAAGTGAAGGCGGATTTATTATTTTAAGCCATCTTGCCAGTATATCAATAAGGCCCGGAACCAATGCCAGAACAAGAAGCAGGGTACTCATCAATATCCACAAAAAGGAATACTTTTCATGAAGGCTGTTTTTCCTGACAAGCTCCAGCACTGTTATTATAAAGCCCAGGCCGATTATTATTGAAATCAAATATATATCCAAATGATATTGTCTCCTTTCACCATGTATTGGTGGACCTTATTACATCCATGAACATAGCAAGACTCACTTTAAACAGGTAATATGCCGACCGCATGGGAGTTATCGACGACTTTCCGTAGCTTCTTTGCTTCATCTCAACCGGATATTCAATTATTTTGAGCCCGTACCTGTGAAGTTTTACCAGTACATTGACTTCCGGATAGTCGGACGGATACTTCAATGCAAAAAGCTTTATTATTTTTCTATTGACCGCTCGAAATCCTGAGGTAGTATCCTTTATTTTCTCCCCCGTCAATATCCTGACCATTGAAGAGAAAAAAACCATACCCATTCTCCTGCATACCGAAGCTTTGTATAAGGATTTTGCAACATACCTTGAACCTATTACCATATCTGCCTGTCCATTCATTAAAGGCTCCATGAGCTTTTCCATATACAGGCAATCATGCTGTCCGTCTCCATCCACCTGTATTGCAATATCATAATTGTTTTTCCATGCAAACAGATAACCGGTTTGCATGGCGCCTCCTATTCCCAGGTTGAAAGGGAGGTCAAGCACAACTGCACCTGAACTTACGGCTGAATCATAAGTATTATCAGTTGAACCGTCATTTACTACGATAACATCTATTTGAGGAAAATTGCTTCTTATATCCTTTACAACGGAAAAAACTGTTTTTTCCTCATTATATACCGGTATTATTGCCAAAACCTTCACGATCAATCCTCCTAAAAAGTATATATTATTATTATTTGTTTTACAACAGTGCATTTTGTATATTTGTAGTATTAGCCAAAAATAAAAAGAAATTTCTCTTGTTTATTTTTTTCACATTTAATACATTGCGGCCCTCAGATAATCTGCTGTGGACCTGTCAATTTTATAAGGAACGCATTTTTGATATTGTAAACAAAAGTTTGCTGTGTATTAAAATGTATATGGAGGATTGTAAACTATTGCACTGTACATGAAAAGTGTCTGTTTACTAAGTTTTTGAATATGCATTATAATTGTCATATGACAATGCTTCAATAAATTTCACATCTTATTTACTACATGAAACGACTTTGATTCTAAGCATTATGACGCTGCATATATTGGTTTGTTAAGCAGCAAAATGCAAACATCTTAAGGGGCACTGACTTTTCAAGCAAGTACCAAAATTATAAGGAGGTTTTATTCAATGAAAAGGAAAGTATTGAGTATTCTATTGGTGCTGGTATTCATGTTCAGTCTTGTATACTTTAGTATTATTGAAGATCATTCGACTGAAGTCCATGCATCAGTAAACCGGCTTGGGCTGCATGTAACACAGGGTGAACTGGACATATGGCGTTTGAGGAAAGATGGTAACGGTTCATATGGCGGACCATATAAAACCGCAGGTGACGTCCAGGCCAATTCTCCCGGAGACTGGGACCGGATTGAATCAAATGCATTGAATTTCAAGAATAATCCCTTACAGGCCATATGGGACGGACCTGTTGAGTTCAATGCAGATGGAAGTGTCAAGCAAATACAGGGGACAAGCCCCAATAATCCACCCAAAAAGGAGTTTACGAATTTACGTGATGCTGCATTTTACTATCTGGTGACCGGTGATACGGAGTATAGAAATGCTGTAAAATATGCTCTTCTTGAGCAAATACAAAAACCAAAAGTGGATTTTTCCGATACAACTTTATATCCCGGGCGCCAATGGAAATCAGGAGGAAGTCCATATTTTGATTTGGCAAACTGGGTTACCAAATTGTTATATTCCTATGATTATTTGACCGCTACCGGCAACAGTGGATTTTCTGCCGCGGAAAGAGATGCACTGAATGATTGGTTCTATTATGCAGCAAACTTTTTCAGAGCACATGTGAATATAAACCTGGGTAAGCTTTTTGTAGATAGATGGAATGGTGATTATACTCCGACCAGTATAGGAAGCAGCACTGCCTATCCGGATATAGTATATATGGATATAAATGGAACCAGCAAGCCTATATATACCATTGCCAGATATTACAACAACCGCGTAGCTTGCGGTGTTCGTGCCGTAGCTACAGTTACTCAGAAATTATTGGATGAGGGGTATATAGCACCTACAGGAGTGGATCCAATAGGCAATGAATATATGAGCCTTGCAGATCTTAAGAAAACAGCCAAGCAATTCGTTAAGGAATGGCTTATATACAGCTTCTACCCGGATGAATTTTTTGGAGAATTCCAGCGCTGGACATCTTCCAATCCTGAGCTGGGAGTAGCTTATGCAGCTAACCTTTTAGGACCTATTCTGACCACTGTAGATGTTTTTGGAAGGGCCGGAGACACTGAATTATATACTTACTCTACCAGAGAAGGTGTACTTGGTACGGAGTGCGGTGTATCAGATCCGGATAAAACGATACTATGGGCTGTTAAAATTTTGGGTAAGTATGCTCAACAATACTCAGGCAATCCATTTGGAAACAAAAGATATGGAACAGATAATCCTGCCAATTTGAACATTAATTATCTTATAGATTATGATAATCCTGACCCTACTAAAAAAGACCGCCTGGAGGATATTCTGGCAGCCCGTGTCAATGTTTATTACAAGGATGATTATTTGAAAGGCATATACCAGCGTACTAATCCCGGTGTACCGGCTTATTCGGTCAGAGTTACGTCAGAAGGCCAGCACAGTGTATTTTTGGGTGATTGGGGTTCTTATCCGGCAACACTGTTCATGTTTGGTCAGATGGAGGATTATGTAGATCCTTATGGCGGTGCACCGCCCACCCCCGCACCAACAACGCCCGCACCCCCAACTCCAACGCCAGGCGGAGGGGTACTATTGGATGAAGATTTTAATGATGGTGTTGCAGATAATTGGATAGCCGGCTCCGGTACATGGGCTGTAAGCGGTGGACAATACCTGCAAACAGCAACAAGCGCAAGAAGTATATCAGCTTATTCCAATGGGGCATCATGGAGCGATTACACATATTCAGCAAATGTGAAAGCATCCAATCAGGAAGGTATAATCTTCAGGTGCAGCAGCAATATGCAGAATTACTATGTTATGAGAAGAAGAAATGCATCTACTATACAGCTGGGAAAGGTAACGGGAGGCTCATGGTCACCTGAAAAAACATACAGCTTCAATACCGTTGCCGGTCAGTATTATAAGTTTACTGCAATATTGAATGGGAGCAATATTACATTGAAAATAGGTGATACGGTAATTGCAACAGAAACAGATACGAGCTTTTCAATAGGGACCGTAGGACTATATACGTATCAATGTGCTGCTGATTTTGACAATGTGCTGGTAACAGAATGATTGGTACTACAGCAAAAACTACCTTTAAATACTGAGTTGAAACCCCAGTCAGCACGACACTTAGTTGACTGGGGTTTCAACATTAAAAACAACAGTTTTCGCTATGGGTAATTCAAGTAGAAAATAGATACTATCCGCCTGAATTTAGAATAGAAAGCCGGAATCAATGTAATAAAAAGTATGGATTTGCAAAAAGTGCACCCATGCAAATGTAAATCATAGCACCAGATACAATTATAGATTGTTTACAATTTTATAAATGCACATTATACTTAAACCTACAGCTGGCGGATTACTTATTATATACTATTTGCGTTTTGCATTGCGTTTTGCATAAGGAAAGGAAGGACTTTGTGAACAGGACAGAAAGTATATTAAAAAAACAAAAGACAAATGAAAAAAAGCAATTAATCCAGCGAATAACAGTTAATTGGGAGCTATACCTGTTAATTGCCATACCTGTTATATATATTATTATATTTAAATATTTGCCTATGTACGGCACACAGATAGCGTTTAGAAAATATAGTGTAACAAAAGGTATTTTTGGAAGTCCATGGGTAGGATTAGAGCATTTTGGAAATTTCATTAGATCCTATAATTTTTCCGGACTTTTTCTTAATACATTGATTCTAAGTTTGTATCAGTTGATTGCAGGTTTCCCCGTACCAATTATACTTGCCCTATCACTTAATTATTGTAAGAACAAAATCTTTAAAAAAACAGTACAGATGGCGACCTATGCACCATATTTTATCTCGGTGGTGGTAATATCCGGATTGATTTTGCAGATACTAGCACTTAGAACCGGCATAGTAAACAATATTCTTGATTTTTTGGGATTTGGGAGAGTTGATTTTATCGGAAAACCTGAGTTGTTTTCATCTATCTATGTATGGTCCGGCATATGGCAAAATGCCGGATGGGGATCTATTATATATCTTGCGGCTCTTGCCGGAGTTGATCCAGAGCTTCATGAAGCCGCTATTGTTGATGGTGCCAATAAATTTCAAAGAGTAAGATTTATTGATATACCTTGCATTTTGCCTACAACTATAATTTTACTTATTCTTAACTTTGGACGGATACTGCATGTTGGATTTCAGAAGGTACTACTGCTTCAGAATTCCCTTAACAAGAGTTCAAGTGAAATTATACAAACATATGTTTATAAGATAGGACTTGCTTCAGCAGTACCCAATTACTCTTATGCATCGGCGGTGGGTCTGTTTACGGCAGTTATAAGCTTAATAATGATTTTAATTGTAAATAAGATTGCCAAGCATGTCAGTGAAACAAGCTTGTGGTAGAAATAGGAGAAGATAATAATGAACAGAACACGCTTATATGAAACAGGTGGAGATAAAATATTCAATATTATCAATCACAGCATTTTGATAATATCCTTGCTGTTGGTTTTATACCCTATTATTTTTGTCCTTAGTGCCTCTGTCAGCTCTCCTCATGCTGTTATGACAGGGAAGGTATGGTTGTTTCCTGTTGACTTCAGTCTGGATGGTTATAAAGCTGTATTTGAGGAAAAGGATATATGGGTAGGATATGGTAATTCTATCTATTATACGGTATTTGGAACCATTATAAGTGTTATTGTTACGGTTATGGCGGCATACCCTCTTTCAAGAAAGGATTTTGTAGGCAGGAATGTTATCATGTTCGCTTTTACATTTACCATGCTGTTCAATGGAGGTATGATTCCTACTTTTCTGGTTGTCAGACAGCTGGGGCTTATTAATACCAGGTGGGCTTTACTTTTACCAGGTGCCATGGCAGTATGGAATGTAATCATTACCAGGACTTTTTTTCAGAACAATATTCCTGATGAGTTATTAGAGGCATCAAGAATAGACGGCTGCAAGAATATCAGCTTCATCCTGAAGATTGTACTGCCGTTGTCAGGTCCTGTGATAGCAGTAATATCTTTATTTTATGCGGTGAATCAGTGGAATGAGTTTTTTAGTGCTTTAATATATTTACAGGATTCCAAGCTTTATCCATTGCAAATCATATTGAGAAGAATACTGATTCAAAATCATGATCAGGGAATGATAGACAGCATGGAAGATCAAGAAATGAGGGAGTTCTTGAATGAACTTTTGAAATATGCATTAATTGTTGTTGCAAGCATACCGGTACTGGTTATATATCCTTTTGCTCAAAAATATTTTGTTAAAGGGATTATGGTAGGAGCTTTAAAAGGCTAGCTGGTCTGCAACATGTAAAATTGAGGGTTGAATTGCAAGGAAATTAATAAAATCAAGGAAACGGAGGAATGGGAAAAATGAAAAAAGTATTATTTTTCATGCTGGTAATTACGCTAAGTGTTACATTATTACTTGGCGGGTGCACAGGTAATAGAGTAGCAGAAAAGGAAAATGAGGATGTTGGAACAGAGAGTGTAAAAGATGGTAAAGAAGCCCAAAATAATGAAGAAGAAAAATCCATTGTTACCGCACCAGGGGAATTTCCAATTGTGAAAGACAAGGTAGAACTTGATATATTGGTTGTCAAGCGTGACGATATAGGTGATATGGAAACAAACCAAACCACAACCATGTATGAAGACATGACCAATGTTCATATAAATTGGGAGCAGGTCATTAACATCAGATATGAAGAAAAAATAAACGTAATACTGGCAAGTGGTGATTATCCTGATATTTTCATGAATACACGCTTAGAACCTACACAGGTTATGGTATATGGCAGTCAGGGAGTTTTTTTGCCATTGAATGACCTGATTGAAAAGCATGGATTCCATATGAAAAAAATGTTTGAAGAGGAACCTCGTATTAAAAATTCAATTACAGCAAATGATGGCAATATTTATTCCTTACCTTACATCTCAGCTTGCTATCAATGTTCCATGGCTTTAAAAATGTGGGTATATAAACCCTGGATGGAAAAATTGAATATAAAAGATCCTGCAACGACAGAAGATTTTTATCAGATGCTGAAAGCATTTAAGGAAGATGACCCTAATGAAAACGGGGAGCAGGATGAAATTCCTCTGGCAGGAGCAGTCCAGGGATATCGCACATATATAGGCGGATATTTGATGAATGCATTTATTTTTAATGATACTGATATGAATGCAGCTAGCGGCCGGGCTTATCTAATGGTTGACAATGGGAAAATTGAATTTGTAGCAAATAAGCCTGAATGGAAAGAAGGCCTGAAATATATTCAAAAGCTTTATACGGAAGGTTTGATTGCACCTGAAACCTTTACACAAGATAGGAAGCAGTTTAAAAAATTGGGGGAAAATCCCGTTCCGATTCTAGGAGCAGCAGCAGCAGGAGCTTCAGGTAACTTTACAGCCGGGAAGAGTGCGGAAAAGACAAGATTCTTTGATTATAAAGCAATACCGCCACTAGAAGGTCCCGGCGGTGTAAAGCAGACACCCTACTTTCACAGCGATCCGCTGCTGAGTTTTATGGTAACAAGTGAGTGTGAATATCCTGAAGTGGCAGTCAGATGGGCTGATTGGTGGTATTCCAGAGAGGGTACCATAACCGGAGTAACCGGTATAAAAGGAATTCACTGGACTGAAGATGTAGAAGAAGGTGATCTGGGGCAGAATGGAAAGCCTGCAACATGGAAAAACATACTCTCAGGCGGAGGTGAAGAAAATGGTGCATGGCTGTCCGGTCCAAAACGATTCACTCCGGAAATAGAAATGGGAAAGGCTCATGCGTCCCAGCCTTTTGCTATCTGGCACTATACCCATGATAATTACGAGCCCTATGCAAATAAAGATGCATCTGTACCCATGATGTTCTTTGACGAAGATAAAGCTATGGAAGTTGCACAGCTGGAAATCAATATAAAGGAAATGGTTTCTTCCTATTTTGCATCTTTTGTAACAGGTGCAAAAGATGTTGACGGCGAATGGGACAGCTATGTTAATGCACTGAAGGAAATAGGTGTGGACCGGTATGTTGAGCTCTATCAACAGTCGTATGACATAAAATATTAAATATAAAATATTCAGCCATAAAGCACAAACTGCCTATGAATTATCTTGTCTTAGGTATATTGCAGTCTAGTTTACCCATGGAGCATACTGAATTTTGTAGTATGAATAATAAGCGTATACAACATTTAGTATGCTCCTGGCTTGAAACTGATACATGTGAGCAAATTGCTTATCAATTTGACATAAGGCCAATTGGATTGGTACTATTATAATATATCTACGATAGAAAAAGACATATTGGAGGGAATTGTTGTGAGAATTTCAAGAAATAAACAAGGCTTATTTGTCAGTTTTTTGTTATCTTACTTACTCATATTGTTACTTCCTATTATAATCGGCAGTCTGGTCTATAAAGAAGCCTTAAGATTAGTGGAAGAGGACGCTGAAGAATTGAATATGTCCATACTTAAACAAAGCAGGGATATTTTAGACCATCAATTGGCAAATATCAGCAGCACAGCTACGCAGATTGCATATTTATCCAAGGTAAGAAATATGCTGACGATGGATGAGAATATTAAAATTAAGACACCACATATAATAACGGAAACCTGGAAAGAAGTACAGTATTATAATCTTACCAATAAATTCATAAATAATATATACATTTATTTCAGCAATCCGGATGTTATTATTGATTCCAATACATCATATATTGACATGAGTAGGTTTTATGACAGCTTTTTTAAATTTGGTGACATGGATTATGAACAATGGAAAAATGAGATATTGAATAAGCATCACCAGAAAAACATACTTCCTGCATTATATATTCAAACACAAGATATATCTGATATAAATGTGAATGCTCCGAAAAAAAAGATGATTGCATACCTGCAGACCATACCAATTGAATTTCCAAGCCAAACACAGGGATTAATCAAGGTATTGATTGAGGAGGAGGAAGTAAAAAATCTTTTTGAGCATCTTTATATAGATCATGGAGGATGGGCTTATATTGCTGATGAAAATGGAAAATTTATTACAAGTATATCAAATAGCAATAAAACAATTGATACTGTTCACCATGGATTTGTCAATAATGAGGGATCTTTAGAAAAAATAATTGATGATGAGAAAATGACTATTACTTACACAGTATCGTCCCAGACCGGTTGGATGTTTGTAGCAGCCGTACCAACCAGTGTTCTTATGAGTAAAGTAATATATATAAAGCAGATCACTGCAATTGTAACGATCGGTGTGCTGCTGTCAGGCCTTTTAATTGCATATCTGATGGCCTATCGTAATATTAAGCCTGTAAAAAGGATCATTGATACATTGAAAAATTCTTTAAACACCAACCAGGAAATAGATGGCAATGCTTATGATTATATTCAGGGAAATCTTGTTCAGCTGATTCATAATAATGAATTCCTGAAAGAGTCTGTTCAAAAACAGAAACCATTTATAAGAACGGCATTTTTTGACAGGTTTTTTAAAGGAGGCTTTAATACTTTAAAAGAAATCAAGGTATTGCTTGCCCATATAGGTATAGATATTTACGGAAATCTGTTCATCGTATTTATTATAAACCTGAATGAGTGCAAAGATATGATATCAAAAAATATACTGGAAGAATTAGATATGAAAAGGGTTGTTATCAGGGATATATTAAATAAAATCACAAAAAAAGGATTGTATGTACACAATATTGAAGAGGACAGACTGGCTGTATTTATGCAAAGTAATACTTCAAATGAGAATGAATTCAAAGATTATGTAATGAGTACAATAGAGGAGCTTTCAATTATCAGTTTGCAAAACTATGGAATTACACCCCAAGTTGCAGTAGGAGGGATTTACAACGGGCTGCTTAATGTTCAGCGTTCCTTTGAGGAAGCCCAGCAGGCACTCAATTTCGCAAAATTTAAAAACAGTAATGAACTCATATGGTTTTGTGATGTTCCAAAAAGCAGTAATATCTATTATTACCCCATGGAAATAGAAACACGGCTGACCAATTTGACAAAGGCGGGAGAAAAGAAAGAAGTAAAGAAAGTCCTGGGAGAGATATATGAAGAAAACTTTGAAACAAGAAAGCTGTCTGCTGATATGTTAGAGTATTTGCTGCTGGATATGCGCTGTTCTTTAATCAAGTTAGTACAGCAAATTAATATGGATGACGAAAAATCTATGGAAAAAATAAAAAAATTGATGCAAAAGCTTAATGGATTTAAAACACTTGATTTACTTTTTAATAATATTATCCGCACCTACACAGCCATATGTGATATGGTATGGAAGCAAAAGGAAAGCCATAATATACAATTGAAGAATGATATTATTGATTATATTAACTGTTCATATATGGATTCCAATTTAAGCCTGACTATGATTGCCCAGGCATTTGATTTAAACGAAACATATGTATCGAGATTTTTCAAGGAACAAACAGGAGAGAATTTTTCAACATACCTTGAAAGAATAAGGTTAGAGAAAAGCAAGGAATTGCTTAAGAACGGAAACAAAATGTCCGTGGAACAAATCGCTGAGTGTACAGGATATAATAGTGCAAATGTTTTCAGAAGAGCATTCAAAAGGTATGAAGGCGTATCCCCCAGTGTTTTTCAGAAAGGCTGACTGAACATATAGAAGATTCTTAAAAACCATTTTAAGGAATAAAGGATTCATAAATTTATAGGTCAAAAAAACAACAGGAGAGGAACAGTAAGATTATGCAGATAGATAATAAGCCCAATATTGTATTTATTATGACAGACCACCAGCGAGCTGACAGTTTAGGGATGATCCAGGATGGTAAGGAGGTTACACCAAATTTAAATAAACTTTCAAAAAAGAGTACGGTTTTTAAACGATGCTATAATACCTGTCCACTTTGCGTTCCTGCCAGAACGGCATTGGCCACAGGTAAATATCCCACCCGAAATGGAGCAGTCTTTAATGATTGGGCCGGGGAACGTGCAGGAGACCATAAAACAATACATGAATACCTGAGTGAAGACGGATATGAAGTAGCTCATATAGGAGTAGACCACATAAAGGTAAGACCTGCCATAAATGAGAGGATCGATTTTGCAAAATGGATAACACAAAGGGAGTATAAGGAATATATAAAGGAAAAAGGCTTTGGATTTGGACCTGGTATATTCCATAAGGAAGTTATGGAGCTGAGAAATGGAGAGTATATAAGAACAAAGTACTCAAGTATGAATACGGGACTATGGCAGTATGAAAGCGAAGATTACAGGGATCTTTATTTTATGAAATATGCTGTCGATTTTTTAAAAAACAACCAGAAAAAGCCTTTTGCATTATTCCTGTATTTATGGGCACCACATCCGCCCCTTGTTGTCCCCGGTCCATATGCATCACTATTCAAACCTGAAAAAATCGACCTTCCTCCAAATGTGGGTAAAATGGCTGTAAATGAACCGGAAGGACGCCGCAAAGGTATTGCAGGTCAGCTTGGAGAAGGTGTGGGAATTGAAGATTGGCGTAAGGCATGGGCTGCACATTTGGCTCTTACAAGATTGGCTGATGATTGTGTTGGAGAAATAATTAAAACCCTAGAGAAATCAGGCTGTGATGAAGATACAATTATTGTGTTTACATCAGATCATGGGGAACATCTTGGACAGCATGCGATGTATCAGAAAATGGAAATGTATGAACAGGCAATTCATGTACCTTTTTTAATACATATTTCCAAAGGCAGGGCCCAGGAAATTGGTGCACCGGTATCCCACCTGGACATCATGCCTACTTTACTGGACCTGGCAGGTATCCGGGCAGTAGGAGATATTGACGGAACTACACTGGTTAATACAATTACAGACGGAATCCCCCTAAAGGATAAGCCTGTATTTTGCCAATATTCCGGTAATCCTGCATTGGGAGATATCCGTCGTGCCGTGATAGCGAACAAATATAAATATATTTATGATCCCAGGGACAAGCCTGAACTGTTTGACCTTGAAAATGACCCGTTTGAAATGAATAATCTTGCTGGAAAGCCGGAGTATAAAAAGCTTCAAAATAAACTGCATGATTTATGCAGAAAATGGCATCTTGAACATGGAGATTGGGTCGATTATGACCAGGGAATAACCCTTTAATCCTATACAATCTGGTTTTAATCCTTTTGTTGTTGAGAGAGCTTGAAGGAGAGGGCATAGTATTTGATGATTTCCCGGTTAATATTAATGTGGATGGATATCCACTGTCTGAGCAAATTTTATTGTTGAGGCATTGCCTGTTTTTCAATTATGTTTTAGTAAATATGTTATAGGCGGAACATTTTTAAAATTTTACACGTCTCATAAATATATATAAAGAGAGTGGAGGAGATTTTTTTGAAGAAAATAATAATAATAATTTGTATCTTAACCCTTGCAATATCCATGACATCATGCAAGGGCAAAGCTTTGTATGATGAAGAGAATATCGACCCTTTGCTGATAAATGCCAACAATACATTTGCTTTTGATATATTTAAAAAGCTGAATGCTGAAGATGCACAATCAAATGTTTTCATTTCGCCGCTTAGCATATCAACTGCACTTTCAATGACATACAATGGTGCCGGTGGTTCTACAAAAAAAGCTATGGCTGATACATTGGGTTATTCCAATTCTCAAATGGATGCATTGAACAGCAGCTATAAAAATCTTATTGGATACCTAAACAATGTGGATAAGAAGGTTAAACTCAATATCGGAAACTCCATTTGGATAAATGAGGGCCAGCAAATAAAAGATGCCTTTATAGATACAAACAAGGATAATTTCAATGCCCAGGTCGATATGCTGGACTTTTCAAAAGCCAGTTCTGCCGATACTATCAATAAATGGATTAAGGATGCAACTTCGGGGAAAATTGATAAAATGATTACGCCACCAATACCTTCTGATGTAGTTATGTATCTGATTAATGCAATTTACTTCAAGGGTGAATGGACAAACCAATTTGAAAGGGATCAAACCTTTGATGCTAAATTTACGGACGGAAGCGGCCTGAAACAGGATATTAAAATGATGAACAGAAAAGGAAAAGCCGAATATGCCAGAGGAAATGACTATAAGGCCGTCAGGCTTCCCTATGGCGGAGGAAAAACCTCAATGTATTGCATTCTTCCGGATGAAAGCATCGGTATAAACGAATTTGCAGGCAGTATGGATGTTGAAAAATGGAATGAAATAAAAAACGGAGTAAAGGAAACAGATGACTTACTGCTTAGAATTCCAAGGTTTGGAATCGAATATGGAATTAAAAAGCTCAACGACATTTTGATATCAATGGGAATGGGAGAAGCATTTGATTCTTCTGCTGACTTTTCAGGTATCCGGGAAGGGCTGTTCATAAGCAAGGTACTCCATAAGGCTGTAATAGAAGTCAATGAAGAAGGCAGCGAGGCTGCGGGAGCTACCGTTGTAGCAATGAATGAATCCGCACCGGCCAATCCTATGGAATTTATTGCAGACAGGCCGTTCTTATTTGTCATATCTGAAGATGTAACTGGCAGTATATTGTTTATGGGGAAAATGTATAATCCTTAATTGCCAATGATATGGTATAATCAAAATAGTGAGAACGCCAAAATAATTAAGAATCATAAGGCTTTGCAGCTCTGTTGCATTATGTTATAATTACTCAAGAGGTGGCAAAAAATGAATGGTAAGTATTCTGAACTGGAACTGTCAAGAATGACACTGGATGACATAAAGTTCAAGCTTAAAATAATAGACAGTGCATTAAACAGTGATAAAAAAAGTTTGGAAATATACGTATTGGGTGGATCAGGTGCTTTACTGGCAGGATACTTTTCAAGATATACTCACGATATAGACTATATTGATATAGATTATAAGGCTTGGCAGGGAAGATATCTTGATTTACTTGGGACACAAACAGATATATTGGAATTTACTCATACCTCTGTACCGACAAGATATAAAGAGCGAGCCTTGCTGGTATTTAATGGGGAGAATCTAAATGTGTATGTATTGTCAAAAGAGGATATGATAGTATCAAAGCTTTGTCGTTATGTAGAGAAGGATCAGAATGATATAAGAGTTCTTATAAAATCTGCAGATATGCAAAAGTTGATTTTGTGTTTAATGGAAATGGAAAAGGATATTAATAATAGAATCCCAAGGATAAAAGAAAATTTCCTTAGAAATGTGAAGATTTTTATTAAAGAGCATAATATAAAAATATAGAAAGGAAAGATTGATTTGTACAGCCTTTTCTTAAGAAATGTTAAAGGTTTCGATGCCCAGGTAGAACCGGGTTCATATACAGAAAAATGTTTTCAGCCCATCAAGCTTCTGGGTAATAAAATAGATTTTTTGTATCATAAAAAAAGAAATACGGATGTATATAAAAATGCAAAGGTTCTAATAAATGAAGCAAAAAAATTGAAGTCAACAAAAAAGTACCACAGGTTTGATGTTTTGTTGAGAGAACTTGAAGGAGAAGGCATTATATTTGATGATTTTCCAGTAAATATTGAATTGGACGAATATCAACTGTCTGAACAAATATCATTGTTGTGGCAGTGCCTGTTTTTCAATTATGTTTTGGTTTGAAACCTGCTGTGAATTCTATACGAAACATCATTAAAACATATTAAATATCTTTACCGCAAAATTTCATTGATTCCTTAAGCTTTTTGATATAGTATTCATAGTTTTCAAGTGGAGTCGAAGGGGCCACCTGGTGGTCACAACCCGGGATATACCCACCTTGCCTGATAACAGGCATTAAGCGCTCAAACTCTTTATCAATAGACTCTTTTCCTCTGGCAATACAAAGCTTGTTGTATGCACCGATGAATTTAAGTTTTGGATAAGCCTTTCTGACTTTTACAATATCCATACCCGCATTGACATCCATTGGCAAAAAGCCTTCTACTCCTGCATGGATGAAATTGGGTATCAAAACGGTGAAGTCACCGTCCGTGTCTACAAAAATATTCCGGACCCCCTTTTCCTTCATTAAGGGAATCAGCTTTTTATAATATGCGCCCACAAATTCGTCAAACTGGTCCGGTGAAAGCATGGGGCCGTTTGCTCCGCTTAAATCCTCACATATCAGGACAACATCCGGCGTAATGATGTCAAATACCTGGGAAAGGATTTTTATATATGTATCCAGGACAAATTCATTAATTGCATGCAGCAGCTCAGGCTGTTCAAAGAAGGCAATCATATGCTGCTCTATACCCATAAGGTCCCTTGGTTTCCAGAAGAATCCGCTGAACCTGAAGCGGACCGTGAATTCACCCTTTTGATGATCACTCTTGTATGGAGTAAAGACCTTCTTTATCTTCGTGCTGCTGCAAATTGATTCAAGTTTTTTTTCCACTATGCTTTTAAGTTTCAGCCAGTCCTCCATGTTTTCTACAGCAGGTCTGATTTCATGAACAAGTGAACTGTTTTTGAAGAATTTCCTCTGCCAGCCGTCGCTGCAAAGCTTTATTTCATATTCGTCTGTTTCTTCCAATACTTCTTCCTTGAACAGATTGAACGGTATATAAAAGCCAAATCTTTTAACCTCATCAAAACCAAGATGCTTTTCATAATTTTTACAGCTGTCGGCAATATTATCCCATAAAAAATGATGCTCCAAATCCTCGAAATGGTTTTTATATAAATTTGCTGAAGCAAATTCCTCAGGTAAGCCTTCCTTTACCCACCGGTCAAGAGTCATATCCCAAGGGAAGAAAGTTTCCTCAACACTTCCCCTGCCTTCCATTTTATAAAAGTTCAACGTTTGATACTCTCTTTCACGCGATGTCATGAACAACCCCCCTGCAATAACTTTAACGATTTTACTTTTCATATGATAATAATATCTTAAAAAGCTTTTAGCTGACTTGTATTTTAAATCCTGTTTTGTGTAAAAAATGAATATTTTATTGAAATGATACTATGTATAGGTTAAAATTTAAAGATGGACAAGAAAATAAGAATTGTAAATAAAGAAGCAGTACAAATCAATAATATTTTCCCTCTGCACGACCAGGTAATTGATTGCAGGGGCCCCTATGTATACAAATATCATTATCATGATTTCTGTGAAATAGGTATTACAAAAGCTGGCATGGCAAAGCATATTATTGGCGGACAGTCCAATGATATTAAAAGAGGGGACATTTACATTGTTTTTTATGGAGAGGGCCATGAGATAAAAATTTCTGAGAGATGGACCGTCCAAAACATATATTTTCTCCCTGAACTCATTTTGTCCGATATTAAAAACCTAATATCCTATTGCCCTGATTTTTGGTTTTTATTTTTGGGCAGCCTGGGTTTATATGGATCAAGGAGTATTTCCCTATCAATTGACGAACCTGTACTTTTAATGATAGAGTCTTTATTTGACCAAATTCACCGGTATAAGTTCCCTGCTTCCATTTCAGAAAAGTCCTTTAAAAAGAATTGTTTCGTGAATGTGTTGATTCTTTTGGCAGAGGCTTATAAAAAACAAAATATGGAAAACACGAGTGTTTCCCAATTTATGGATTTACGGATTTTTGATATAATATCCATCGTACAAAACAATACCCAGCTTACTCTCAACCAATTACTGAAAAAGGTATCCGGATATCTGGCACTCAATCAAAGGCAGCTCAATAAATTGTTCCATACTTCCTTAAAAATGAATATATCACAATATATCATACAAACCAAAGTTTTAAGAAGCTGTAAAATGCTTTTGGATTTATCCAATTCAATTACCGCTGTTTCACAATACTATAACTTTTATGACCATTCTCATTATATTAGATATTTTAAAAAGCATATGGGAATATCACCCAGCCAGTATAGAAGAAGGTATGCAAGGATAGATGACTATATGCTGTCCTAGTGGTCTGTTAAGTTATTACTTGTATATACCCTCCTTTTTCCAGGTATCAACTATCAGCTCATACCGTTTAAGCGGCATTCCCGTATAAACGCAATTTGAAGTAGAAAAGATAAATCCTCCGCCCGGCATACCATTCTTCAAAGAATATCTTGCTGATTGTATAACCTCTTCTTCGGTTCCGGTTTGCATCAAGCCGCAGTTCACATTACCGATCAGGCACACTTTTTCACCAACCAGCTTCTTTACTTCCTTTATATCTACGCCACCCTGGGGGTCAATTGAATGAAGGGCATGGGGGTTGGTATCCACGAGCTGGTCCAAAATAGGCATTATATTGCCGTCTGTGTGCTTGATGGTATAAAAGCCCATATCCCTGTATCCTTTAATTAATTTTGCAAGATATGGCGTTATAAATTCAGATATCATGGAAGGGCTTAAAAAAGGACCTTCATTAAAACAGTAATCAGAGCACAATGCAAATCCGTCCAGATCACAGTTTTTTTTGTAGAATTGTGCCGTTTCAAGTGCTTTATTTACCATTTTTTCAGCTTCTATTTTAACTTTGTCAGGTTCATCCGACAGCCTGTAAATAAATTCGACAAGCTTGTCTCCATTAGGTATTTCATAAGTTGCATCGCCATGAAGCATTAAAAAATACTTATCACCAGATTTTTCCCTGATCAATTCTACCATTTTCACTGCTTCTTCCAAAGTTGTAGGATTTGGATGTATGAATATTGCGCTGTGGTCATATTCTTCAGCAGTTTTAATAAAAATATCAGCAATTTCATTTCTATGCAAATCTCTTTCCTTTCCACTCATTTGATTCCACTGGCGGTAGCTTCTTTGGGACGTATGCAGCTTTCCAAATTTCTCCATGGTTAAAAAAAATGCCAGTTCAAAGTGTGGTACAAGCCCTTTTATAGGCTTTTTTTCAAGTGCGGATATGAATCTTTCTTTTGGCTTCATCATTAAACCTCCTGATATCATTTTATTCATACGTATGAATTTACGGGCGGTTTTTCCCACATAATTTGTGTAACGAATATGGGACCCTTGCGTTGCAATAGTTCTAAAACCTTACCTGTTTTTTCCGGTGGACTCCCTCACTGTCAGTAAAGGTGGTATTTCAAGCTTTTTAAGTACTTTGTCTTTGTTAATGCTTTCAATAACAATATCTGTAGCTTTACTTGCTATGTCATACAGCGGCTCATCTACTGTTGTAAGTGACGGATATACATATGGAGCATACAGCTCATTGTCCAGGGAAATCACTCCCAATTCCCGGGGAACAGGCAAACCCATTTGTGCAGCTGCTTTCAAAACTATGAAGCAGGGATATGAACATCCTACAACTGAATCAAAATTCCTGTTTTCAAGAAGCTTTGCCGCTTCTTTTATACGGTCTTTCTCAAAATCACCTTGTAAAACATTTGTAAAACTATCATCTAAAGTTATGTCGATACTGTATTTCTTTGCAGCTTTGCAGCATCCCTCCCATCTTTCCTTTTCCCCATAGTTCATTTTTTCAACACATCCGGAAAACATATAAGCCGTTTTTTTATACCCTTGTTCAGCCAGGTGCTTAACAGCTATGTAACCATTGTCTATGAAGTTTGTATCCACACAGCTGACTCCGGGAATATCCCTTGCACCAATAACACATACAAACGGAATTCTTTTTGTCAGCAAGTCATTAATTATGCCTTCTCGAGTAACTCCCACATACGATACATAAATCAACCCGTCTATACGATTTTGGAAAAAATAGTCAATGAAATCATGGTTACCATAAGGACCTTTTTTACCTGTGCAAATTAAGACACCCATATCATTTTTGACACAAGCAGACTGCACGCCTTTAATAACCGGCGGAAAGACAAATGAGTCAGTATCCCAGGTAGACAGTAAGCCGATAGTCCCCGCTCTATTGCTTTTCATATTGCGTGCATTGACATTGACCCTGTAATTCAGCTCTTTGGCCACCGCAAGTACTCTTTCTCTTGTTTCAGGTTTAATCTTTTTATCACTTTTATTGTTCAATATAAGTGAAACAAGACTTTGCGAAACTCCGGCTTCTTTTGCAACATCCCGGCTTGTTATTTTTTTGCTCAACAGTATCTCCTTTTCATTCATACGTATTAATTATATTATAAATCATTCTTAGCAGCCTAGCAACCCTTTTATAAAATATTTTGATTTTGATGAAAAACATGGTTGATATATTGGGAAAAAACTGTTATAACTATATAAAACGGCTTTATTTTTTGTATTACGGTCTTTGAAGTATACAAAGGTTTTAGTGGATTTCAAAGGTGGTAATGCTTGGAATTATGGCGTTACATACTATAATTAAAATGGGAGAAGAACATTATGGCAGTGTTTTCAGGTAGCAATATGAAAAAGTCCGATATACTTAAAAGAGTCGGCAATATTGATCAGATTGCCGGAATCAGGGAATATACTATGCACGGGTCTAAAGCTGAAGGGCTGAAGCTGTATAATGTAAGGACAGGTTCAGGGCTTGAGTTTGATGTTTTAAAGGATAAATGTATGGATGTCTGTTCCATGTCATATAAAGGTACAAATCTCAGCTTTCTCTCAAAACCGGGTATGGTATCATCACAATATTATAATCCTTTTGAAACGGAATTTTTAAGGACATATCAGGGTGGAATGATGTATACCTGCGGACTTTCAAATGTAGGCTCCCTCTGCGAGGATAATGGTGTCAAATATCCTGTTCATGGTAGAATAGGCCACACACCGGCCGGTAATGCAGGTGTCTTCAGTCAATGGATAAATGATGATTATATAATGGAGATAACAGGGGAAATGAGAGAAGCTGCCCTGTTCGGAGAAAATTTTATATTAAGGAGAACAATTGCTACAGGACTCGGAGAAAATTCTTTGAAAATCAAGGATAGCGTTGAAAACCAGGGATTTGAAAAACAGCCTTTAATGCTACTTTATCATTTCAATATAGGATACCCTCTTCTTGATAAGTCTACAAAACTATACATACCTACGGACAAAATAATTCCCAGGGATGAACAGGCAAAGCCTGGAGTGGACAGCTATAATATGATAGAAAATCCTGTAAATGAATACATGGAGCAGGTTTTTTATCATATTGTCAGGAAAAACGGCAATGGCATAGTTTCTATCGGAGTAATAAACGAAAAGCTTGATATTGGAATATATATTTCATATGACAAAAACAAGCTGCCCGTACTGGTACAATGGAAATCAATGAAATCAGGGGATTATGCACTTGGTATTGAGCCTGCCAACTGCCATGTAGAAGGAAGATTAAAGGAAAAAGAGCGTGGAACATTGCAGTATATAGAGCCGGGAGAAATTAAAAGCTTCAGCCTGGAACTGGGGATTCTGGACGGTCCCGGTGAAATAAACAAGTGGAAGGAAATGTACCACTCAGGCAGCTTGCAATCCGGGAACAGCAATAGTCAATACTAATATTTAATCTTCAATAGCCGGTATTCTCTTTATATCCTTATCTGTAAAAATATCTGCCTCATCCCTGCTTTTGGTTGAAAATTCAGATACTACGGCTCCCCCGCCTCCTGCCTGGAACCAGTGTTTTATATTAGGCTTGAGTGTATATTGCATACCCGGTTTAAGTACAACTTCATGAAAGACAGAATATTTTGATGTATCTTCCTTTGGGGGTCTGCACTTTCTGTTTTTGGTTTCTTTACCTTCTACATAAAGGTATACCTCTCCCCACCTGCATCTGAATGTTTCTTCCTTGCCGGGAGTATTTGCAACAGGGGGATGCCTGTGTTCAGGGCATGACTGGAATGGGAAAAGTACAAGTTCCTTTGCACAGCACCTGTCCGTATTGACATAAACCACAATCTCCAGCCCCTCATTCTCAAGATTATCCAGCCCGAAATCCGCTACCTCAACATTATCCTTTTCTTCCTCCGTCAGCACTATGCCGGCCTTTTCAAAATACTCCAGGGCTCTCACTCTGGCCTTTTCATGTTCCTGCTTTGTCATGAACCTGACTCCTTTCATAGCTTTCCATAAATTTAATTATATCATCCATTGGTTTTATACCGGTTGTTGCACCAACCTTCATAACACAATGTGTTCCCACCGCATTTGCAAATCTGCCGCACATCTCAAGGTTCCACCCCTTCACTATACCGGTTATGAAACCTGCTGCAAACGAATCCCCGGCTCCCGTTGTATCCACGGGTCTTATCCTTGTGTATGTTGGAATCACATGCTTTTCTCCCTGTGAGCTTTTTATAAAGCATCCTTCCTTGCCCATTTTTATAACAGCAAGCTTCACTCCCATCTGTATGAAAATATCTGCAATATCCTCAGGGTCACTCTTTCCGGAAATCATCTTCGCTTCATCATAGCTGGGAATGAAAAGATCCAAACATGGAAGGCAAGGTCTGATAATTTCCATCCATCTTCCTGTAGCATCCCATGCAGTATCAAGTGCAGTATATACACCCATTTCCTGAGCCTTTTTAAGAATCCTGCCGCACGGCTCGCCATCAAACCCGGGCATTAGATTCGTCCCTGCAACAAAAAGCACCCTTGACTTTTTGATAATATCAAAATCAACATCTTCGTATTTCAGTTCGGCATTAGAACCTATGCAGTGAAAAAATGACCTCTCACTGCTTTGTGAAACCATAACCACACTTGCAGAAGTGTTTACTCCTTTCTTCACCTTGAGCCCTTTTGTATCAACACCGCTTTCAAACATTCGGTTTTTAAGAAATTCACCAAAGCCGTCTTCTCCAACATTTCCGATTATGGAGGTTTTGACGCCAATCTTTGACAGATCAACGGAAGCATTGGCAGCACACCCTCCAACATGCAAGGTCAAACTGTCTACAGGTTTCAATTTACCATATTCAGGAAATTCATCTACCGGATTAACAATGGCATCAGCGACCAGAATACCCAGACATGTAACATCAAACATAAATCCTGTCCCCCATTTTTCTTATTTAGTAAACTTAGTTTACTAATATATATATTACATTATTTTTCAATGCTTTTCAAGTTTATATTGGTATTTTGAGCAAATTGCTTATGTTATGATTTTAAGCTGTTTGACATTTCCTGTACGTTAATGTATTCTTTATTAATATCACGCTGTTTTATAATTTAATATTAATATGAAACAGGTTGCCGGTCCGGAGGAACAATGATGCAATTCAATGATTCACATAATCAGTCAACCGTAAAAGCAAACAACAGAAGCTTGATTTTAAAAGCAGTAAATGCTTTTGGAGAAATATCAAGGGCAGATCTAGCCAGGCTGACAGGGCTTACAAAAACATCTGTAACAAAAATTGTCAAATCATTAATTAAAAAGGGCATTTTAGTGGAAACAGGTATACAAAAGTCTCAGTTCGGCAGAAAACCCATACTCCTCAAAATTAACAATAATTCATATTTCTCTATTGGCCTTTATATATCAAGAGACTTCATATATACAAATGCGGCAAACCTTGGCGGACAGCTTATTTATAAGGAAAAACGCAGCTTAAGCAAGCATTTGAGCATGAAAAATTTAAAATCCCATATTAAATCCAGCATTGACAATATACTAGCGCATGAGAAGCTGCCAAAAGATAAAGTGCTGGGAATAGGCGTAGCATCAATCGGACCCTTGGATCTTGCAAATGGCATTATTTTGAATCCACCCAACTTCAAAGGATTAAAATCAATACCTGTAGTGGACTTTTTACAAAATGAATACGGCCTTCCTGCAGTACTTGATAATGACATGAATGCAGCAGCCTTGGCTGAGAAGCTTTTTGGCCATGCAAAAGAATGCAAGGATTTTATTTATGTAGGAGTGACAAATGGTATAGGTGCAGGTATAGTATTGGATAATAGCCTTTTCAGGGGGCATAACGGCTTTGCCGGAGAAATAGGCCATATCAGTATAGATATGAATGGAGAAAAGTGTGCGTGCGGCAATACGGGATGCCTTGAATTATATGCAAACATACCCGGCATAGTAGAAAAGATTCAAATCTCCACAGAACTGGGATATCACAGCTCGTTGACGGGTCAGGATAGAATTACCTGGGAATCGATAGTACATGCGGCAAATGAAAATGACTCCCTGGCAGCCGGTTCTGTTGAAAAGCTTGCATATTATTTGTCAATAGGTCTTGTAAGCCTGATTAACTCATTTGATCCCGAAATAATATTCCTTGGTCATGAAATTGCCCTGGCAAAAGATATAATATTGCATCCTCTCCAGCAATTTATCAATCAAAGCTATTTGTCCAGGTATTCGAAAAAAATCAAACTGACAATCTCCAAATTTGGACAAAACGCTCCCAATATAGGAGCACCATCCCTTGTGCTAAACAATTTTTTCAATGGAGAAATGTAATCAATTGAAATAGTATCAACCAATACTAATAGCATGGATACTTTTCCCCCTGATTGAACATCTTGACTGGCTTTTGAAAATGAAATATAATCAAAATAACTTAGTAAATACTAATTTATTTTGATTTAGGAGAGCCAAATACAAATGAAATTAAACAATTGGAATCCTGCATAAGTCTAGTTTAGGCTGCATATATGCTATCATCTTTACGGGGAGAAATTCTATGTACAAAGTGGAGAAATTTACTGAAAATAGATTAATAAAACAGTTTATCAATCTGCCGTGGAGCATATACAGTGAAGATAAAAACTGGATTCCTCCTCTAAAAAGGCAGTTATACAAAAACCTCACAAACAAAAATAATCCCCTTTTTAT
Source organism: Clostridia bacterium (assembly GCA_028280575.1). Taxonomy (GTDB): domain Bacteria; phylum Bacillota; class Clostridia; order Acetivibrionales; family STF1-152; genus JANQLN01. Next base: position 5,684 of record JANQLN010000117.1, on the reverse strand, counting down.
TAATGGCCCCCATTTGTTTTTTATGGTCTATAAGGATAAAAAGCCTGTGGGCAGAGTGCTTTGCGGTATCAATCATAATTTGAATGAAAAAAAGGACAAGAAGGAAGGTTATCTCAGCCTGTTTGAGTGCAATAACGATGAAAAAGCTTCAAAGCTTATATTTGATGAAGCTGTCCGGTGGCTTGTGGAGAAGGGGATGCAAAAAGTGGTGGGGCCGGTTTCGCCTACAAATGGTGAGGACTCAAGAGGAATTTTAATCAAGGGCTTTGAAGGCCCGCCTGTCTTAATGAATTCATATAATCCCAAATACTATATCAGGCTTTTTGAGAACTACGGATTCAATAAGGAAATGGACCTTTTCGCCTACTACCTGAATGGGGAAGAACTTGACAGGGAAAGGTACGGCCGTGTTGTTGAGTATGCAATGAATAGATATGGTTTCCATATTGACAGGTTTGACAAAAGAAATATTAAAAGAGAAGTTCAGGACATAAAGAAAGTTCTTGACGCATCAATGCCCGACACATGGGAGCACCTTACCCCGCCTTCCATCCGGGAAATCCGTTCCCAGGCGGATATCCTGAAGGGTATTATGGATGAAGACCTTGTACATATAGCAAGGACCGGAGACAAACCTGTCGGCCTTGTAGTGGCCCTGCCGGATTACAACCAGGTATTGAAAAGAATAAACGGCAGGATGTTTCCGTTTGGGATTTTCAAATTCTTGTGGTATAAAAGAAAAATAAATGGAGTAAGGATTCTTATGCAGTTTGTCGTTCCGCAATTCAGGAATAAAGCCGTAAATGGAGCAATATTTCACAAGCTTATGATTGAAGCAGGGAAAAAAGGCTACACCTGGGGAGAGGGATCATGCATTGCTGAGATAAACAGGGAATCCATAAGGAGTGTGGAAGGTGTAGGCGGGAAGCTTTACCGCATATACAGGATTTATGGCAAGAGTATATCATAAAAGCTGTCTTTTTAAAACTTCAGGATATTCTTCATCTTCATCCCCGGCATCTTTTTTCATTTCAACAAGCTGTTTTTTAAGCTCCCTTACTATCTCCCTGTATCCAGGATCATTATAAACATTATTCAATTCCCTGGGATCATTTCTTAAATCGTATAGTTCCCATCCTGCCGGAGTCAGCTCCGGTAAAACACCGTTTGAATCCAGAGGCAGTCCGTAAAAGAAAATAAGCTTGAAATCCTTTGTGCGAATCCCATAATGTGCAGGATTATCATGATGGGCCATATGCATCCAATATCTGTAATATATCCTGTTTGGCCAGTCCGCAGGCTGATTTCCGGCAGCATTGGACCTGAAAGACCTTCCCTGCATCCCGTCTGTTTTGTCAAGACCTGCATAGTCAAGTAATGTAGGTGCAAAATCTATATTGGAAATGATATCATCTATTACTGAACCGGCTTTTATCTCTTTCGGATACCTGGCTAAAAACGGCATTTGCAAAGCTTCGTCATATATCCAGCGTTTGTCGATATAATCATGCTCACCAAGAAACATTCCCTGGTCGGATGTGTATATGATTAACGTGTCATCCAGAATACCTTCCTGTTCAAGATAGTCAAGGAGCCGGCCAACACTGTCGTCAACTCCTTTAACTGTCCTTAAGTAATCCTTGAGGTATTTCTGGTAAGCGGCTTTTGTTCTTTCCTTTTCATCAAGTCCTTTAATATCAAGCGGTCCGGTCGGATAGTCCTGCCGGCTCATTCTTTTGACCGCACTGCGCCTCTTGTTTTTGTCCGATACTGTCGTACCATAGTCCCTTGAACCTATGGAGCGGTGGCTCTTATCCTCCCACAGGCTATCCGGTTCCGGTATCTCAACAGTGTCAAGAATATGTTCATACCTGGGATGGTATTCAAAATCATCATGGGGAGCCTTATGATGGCACATCAGCATGAAAGGCCTTTCTTTATCCCGTTTTTCAAGCCAGTCCAGGCATTTTTCGGTAATTATATCGGTTACGTAGCCGGTATGGCGTTTGCCCCGTTCTCTCATATGTATGCTTTCTATTGCACCCCAGTCAGTATCCTTATCCAAGAAATACGGATCAAAGTAAAATCCCTGGCCCGGCAGTACATCATAATAGTCGAATCCTTTCACTTCACAATGCAAATGCCACTTTCCCACTACTGCAGTCTGGTATCCGTTTTTTTGCATCATTTTGGGATATGTATCAGAATCAGGGTCCATTTTATCCGCCAGGGTCTTAACTCCATTGATATGAGAATATTGTCCGGTAAGTATCGTAGCCCTGCTTGGCGTGCAAATTGCATTTGTGCAGTACACATTTTTAAAAAGGGCACCCTCATTTGCAATCCGGTCAATGTTCGGAGTCTCAAATACCGATGCCAGCCTTGATTTGTAGGCACTGATGGCATTTGCACCATGATCGTCCGACATGATAAACAGTATATTCGGTCTTTTGTTTGACATTTTTACCCCCATTTTTCCCTCTCTTTTTTTATAATTCATATCAATATTCATTATAAATTATACGCTGCATTTTGCAAGTATAAATATCTGCTTTGGTGTTTATGATTAATTCTGATTGAGGGGGGAAGAAGAGCTGCTGGACATAAAAAGCACCGCTTTAGCTCCATATATCCGGGGAAATACTTAATACTGCCAAGAGTGTTGAACTTTTTTCAATATACTCTTTGTTATTTTAGGAAATCTATGTTACAATAAAAGCTGTTTTAGATTTATTATATAATAGGGATGGTGCTATGAAAGCTATTATTGTCGGAGATGGAAAAGTTGGTCACAATCTGGCTGAAAATCTTTCCAGAGAGGGAAATGACGTAACTATTATTGATAAAAATCCGGAGGCACTTAAGAAAACAGATGAAAGCTTAGAGGTTTTATGCATTAAGGGAAATGGAGCAATGGCAAGCACTCTGGCGGAAGCAGATGTAAAAAATGCCGATCTTTTGATTGCTGCTACCACCAGTGATGAGGTCAATATGGTGTGCTGCCTTACTGCAAAAAGATTAGGAGCTAAGTACACTGTTGCAAGAATCAGGAATCCCGAATATGCAAATGAGATAACTATGTTGAAAAAGGATTTGCGTCTTAATCTTGTTCTCAATCCTGAATATACAATAGCTGAAGAAATTGCACGGACTCTTCGATACCCGTCGGCTATGAATACTGAGTACTTTGCCAACCAGAAGGTTGAAATGCTTGAACTAAAAGTAAACAGGGATATGCCGGTTGTTGGATTGTCATTAAGGAAAATAGCTGAAAATATGTCCAAGGAGCTTTTAATCGGTGCTGTTATAAGGGATGATAAAGTGATTATTCCTTCCGGAGATTTTGTTATACAGGATATGGATATCGTGTATATTATCGGACATCCAACGGATATGATGCAATATATAAAGTTCATAGGGCTTTCAATAGAAAAAAAAGTGCGGAAAGTCATGATGGCAGGCGGAGGAAAAATATCATATTATCTGGCAAAGCTTTTATGTGATGCCGGTATGAAGGTTAAAATTATAGAGATAGATAAGGAAAGATGCATCGAGCTTTCGGAAAGCTTATCCAATACCCTTATTATCCACGGAGACGCTGCCGACGAAGAATTGCTGAAATCTGAGAACATCAATAATATGGATGTTTTTATTTCCCTGACCGATAAAGATGAAGAAAATTTGATGACAGCCCTCCTGGCACGCCAGAACAATGTGGAAAAGGTGATTGTCAAGATAAGCCGCTCAAATTACGTCGGGATTATACAAAAAATGGGGCTTGATACGGTTATTAGCCCTAAACAGATTATAACAAAACACATTTTAAAATATGTACGCGGCCTCCAAAATGCATGCGGCAGTAAAATAGAATCTGTTTACCGCATTATTGACGGTAAAGCTGAGATCATTGAATTCGTCGCCAGCGAATCTTCAAAAATACTTAATATACCGTTAAAGAAACTGAATATATGCAAAGACATTATTGTAGCTGCCATTGCAAGAGATAATCAGATTATTATCCCACACGGGGAAGATGTTATAAAGCCCAATGATAATGTTATCGTCATATCAAAGGATAAAAATATATCTGACCTGGATGATATCATAAAATCAGGGGGACTTATCAAAAATGAATTACAGAATAGTTTTAAAAAGCTTGGGAATATTGTTAATATGTGAAGCTGTCTCCATGCTTTTTGCACTTATTGTTTCATTGATCTATAAAGAAAGCATTTCCGCATTTTTATATAGTATAGGAATTACCCTGTTTGCCGGTTTGATTATGTTTAAAATAAAACCCCTAAGCCAGAGCATATATGCCAGAGACGGTTTTGTAATTGTTGGTTTGGGATGGGTTATGGTTTCTTTTTTCGGATGCCTGCCTTTTTACATAAGCGGTACCATACCGGTTTTAATTAATAGTTTTTTTGAGTCGGTATCAGGCTTTACAACAACAGGAGCAAGCATCCTTACTGAAATTGAATCTTTGCCGAAGGGAATATTATTCTGGAGAAGCTTTACCCATTGGGTAGGAGGAATGGGTGTTTTAATGCTGGCTTTGGCAATACTTCCTTCCGTAGGTGCACGTACATTACACATTATGAGAGCGGAAAGTCCGGGGCCAAACCCAGGCAAGCTGGTGCCAAGGATTAGCCAGACAGCTAAAATCCTTTACTCCATTTACTTTTCAATAACCGTAATAGAAATCATACTCCTTTTTATAGCAGGACTTCCACTTTACGATTCATTTATACATGCTTTTGGAACGGCAGGCACCGGCGGCTTTTCCAATAGGAATTTAAGCGTAGGTGCCTATGGAAACATTTATGTTGAAATTATTATTACCGTATTTATGTTGATATTCGGAGCAAACTTTGCTTTATATTTCCAAATTTTAAAAGGCAACAGTAAATCAATTTTAAAAAACGAGGAGTTTCGGTTTTATCTGGGTGTTGTATTTTTTTCCATTGCTATAGTTACAATAAACCTAACAGGCCTATTTGATTCTATCGGCCAATCTCTCAGGTATTCCTCATTTCAAGTAGCCTCCATACTGACTACAACCGGATATACTACAGCTGATTTTAACCAGTGGCCCATACTTAGCAAAATGCTGCTCTTGCTTTTAATGTTCGTAGGCGGGTGCGCAGGCTCTACAGGGGGAGCCATGAAGAACATCAGAATCCTGATGCTATTTAAAATTATAAAAACAGAAATAATGAAGCTTGTTCATCCCAAAGCGGTCCACCCTGTAAAAATTGACGGCAAGGCAGTAGACAGGGGAACAGTTAATGGTGTTAAGGTGTTTTTTATAACCTATATTTTTATATTTGTAGCTTCTATTTTAATTATCTCTTTAGACGGCAAGGATATAGCCACAACAATTTCATCGGTGGCTGCTACAATCGGCAATATTGGGCCCGGGCTGGGCGAAGTAGGAGCGACAGGGAACTATTTTCACATGTCCGTATTAAGTAAGCTGGTTTTATCCTTTTGCATGATTGTGGGAAGGCTTGAAGTTTTTCCGATACTCCTTCTCTTTGTTCCGGCATTCTGGAAAAAAGTAAATATCTAGTACTCTATTCCATAAGTCCGTTCCTGTAGTTTGTGGTAGATTTTCCCATAGTGCAAGGCGGAGGATTGAGTAATACTGACGTATTGCGACTGACGACAACGAAGCAATA
>JANQLN010000004.1 GCA_028280575.1 Clostridia bacterium | reverse complement strand
CCCGGTCAAAAAGCAAATACGGCGTCAGTTCACAGTGAAAACCGGTATATCCGTATGGATGGTGTGCAACTATCTGGTTGTTTAGGCGAACGGTGGAATTCATATAAACTCCTTCAAATTCAAGCATGACCTTCTTACCGCCCCATGAGGGCGGGGCATAAAACTTCTTTTCATAAAACGCATAACCTCCGGGAAAAAAAGCGTTTGAATTATTTGATAAAGTATGAGGGTTACGTTTCTGGATAATGCTGAAGTCATGTGGTAAATCAACTATAATATTTTCCTTTGACCTCATTCCTTCCATTACATTTTCGCCAGGAATAAAAAGCCATTCGCGATTAAAATCTTGCCTGTTCACAGGGCAATACCTCCTTCTGTCTTGCATAAAAATATAACTATACTATGTTATAACATTATATTCCTTTTATCAACAAAAAAATTTTTTAGAAATATATGAATATTTTGTGGTATAACGATATACAAAACAAAAACGTTGGTTTAGATGGAAAGAGGCTCATATTTACATATAAATACAGTCTAAAAAATTAAGACATGGAAAGCAGGAAGGTTTGACACCTTCCCGCCTTTTATATATACATAAAATTTGTGCAGCAAAATCTTTATTTTAGTTATGTTTGTCAAGCTGTCTTTGGATTTCTGATTGCACCTTGTCTATCCCTGCATTTTCCATTTGTTCCTTTAGTACTTCCAGTCCTTCTACCGGGTCAACAACTCCGCAAAGTAATGCCACCCCATAAGTGGTCCATGCATTTGTACAAGCGGCCAGTTCTGTTTTAACCGGGTTTTGGTCCAGATTGAATGTTATTAACGGGTCATTATAAAAATTGGTTTCATACTTTTCATACATTTGTGTCTTAACAGGCCATAACTCTCTTACCGGTATTTTCATGTCGTCGTCGCGAAGCCCCCATACCGAATATGAATCAATGTACCCAACCTCACTTGCATTAACCCCTTCGGGCGTAACTCTATATCCTTCGGCATCAACATCATAGTGTACACCTTTTATACCATAGTGGAACAGGCTGTACAAGTACGGATCGCTGCGTTGAAGGTCTAAAAACATAAGTGACCTTTCAGGATTGGGACAATTATAGTAAAGGCTTATACCGGCTTTACCCGATACTTTGCGTACCCTTGCGGGTTCACCGCCATTCAATCCATAATAGGGTGCAAAACCAATTTCCCAGCCCATGTCTTTGGTAAGTCCGGGAGCAATTGTTTCCTGGGTTCTGACATTCTGGGCAAAAACTCCTGATCTTCCGTTTTCAAATTCGGACCTCCCGTCAACCTTGCTGGAAAGAATATTTTTTGACCAGTATCCTGCTTCATACCATTTTCTCATCCTCTTCGCAAATTCAAGGAAATTAGGATGCTCATATACCTTTATGGATTTGTTTGATTTAAGGTCATAAGCAATAAAATCAAAGCTTACCTTAACAAGCTCGTTGGAAGCATTGAATACTTTAATATATATCTCGTTTGTGTTCCACGGGATCATAGATGTCTCATTTTCCTTTATAGCTTTAAGATAGGCTTCAAAATCATCCCATGTAACAAGCTCAGGGACTTCATATTTTACTCTGATATCTTCCCTGTAACCCCAGCCGGCATCATCAAATTCGGTTTCCTGCTTGTTAATCATATACTTTTTGCCGTCAAAGGTTCCTATGGCCCATTCCATGTCGGAGGTATCCGCCCATATATTCGGAGCGTATTTTTGAAGCATCTCATCTGTCAGCTCCATATATGCTCCGTTTGATGCTTCCGACAGATAATTCCACTTTGCGGTAAATGCCATATCAAATTCTTCTCCGGACGCAAGAAGCATTGGATACTTGGTCTTTCTGTCACTGCCTGGGATTACCGTCATATCAATTTCAGCATTTATCTTCTGCTTCAGGTATTTATTAATCTCATCCATTACCTTTGGAGTATCTACAGGCTCGTCGCCTACCATATAGAGCTTCAATGTTACAAATGGAAGCTCTTTTTTAGTTTCATCTGCTGCATTCTTGTCCCCCGCTGGCTTTTCAGTTTCCGATTCCCCTTCAGTGGTTGTTGCTTCCGCCGAACTATCCTTTTTGGTTCCGCATCCGGCAAATACTATGCTAAAAAGCATAATCACAGCAATTAATCCAGTTAACTTCTTCACTTTAACATCCCCCTCAATAACTTTTAAATAATTAAGCAATTTGCATTGAAATGCTCAATGCCTGGTTTTTCTCCCTCATTCTTAGGTTTTGAGCCCTTTAAAAGATTTAAATGAGTTTAAAAAACATTTATCCTCAACAACCGGTTTTTTGATCTATCTTCATTTAAAAAGCCCGCCCGGCGGAGACGAAATCTCTCCTTTTAAAAATTCGATAAACCATAACCGCTTGTTAAAAGCCCTAAAAATTTATAATTAATCACCTAACCTTTGATAGATCCAATTGTAAGACCTTTTATCATATACTTTTGCAAATATGGATAAAAAAGTATAATCGGGCCGGTTGTTACCACGGCCATTGCCATTTTAAACGATTGCTGCGGCATCCTGGGCATGGGTATGCCCGCTTCCTTTGCAATTACTTCTGCAAATTTGAAGCTGTTCATCATATTATACAAAACATATTGCAATGGATACAGCTCTTTATTTTCAATAAAAATCATTGCAAGCCACCAGTTGTTCCAATAGCTGAGTCCCAGGAACAATCCCACCGTTGCAAGACCAGGCTTGGAAATAGGTAAATAAAGCCGCAAAAAGATAATAAATTCACTTGCCCCGTCAATTTTTGCTGATTCTGCTATTGAGCCCGGAACAGTTTTAAAAAAGTTTCTTAGAAGAACTATGTTCCATGCCGTAATCAATGGAGGGATAAACATTGCCCAAAATGTATCCTTTAACTGCAGATATCTGGTCATAAGCAGGTAAAAAGGAACCATTCCTCCGCCAAATATACTTGTGAAATAGAAAATGAATGATATGTGATTCCTGTATCTGAATTCCTTTTTTTGAAGTACATATGCTGCCATAGAAGTTAAGAAAAGTCCAAGCAAGGTTCCAAATACAGTGAGCATAATTGATATTTTATAAGCATTGAGTATATTTTGCGGTGCCTGGAATATGGTTTTATATGCCTCAAGAGAAAATACCCTGGGTAAAAGCCTGTAACCATATTTATATATTGATGCCTCATCAGAAAAAGATGCCGATATAACCATAATGAACGGCACCAGGCAAAGCAGTGTTACAAAGGTCACAATTAACATTGAAATAACTTGAAATACCACTATATCTGTTGAAAGTCTTCTTTTTTTTAATAGCATCTATTTATGTCCTCCTCAGAATAATGCATATTCTTCATGCAGCTTTTTAACAGAATAGTTAGCAACTACAACAAATACAAGCCCCACAACAGATTGATAAAAACCGGCCGCTGTTCCCATCCCCGGATCAAATATGTGTGTTAAGGATCTGAATACATAGGTATCAATAATATCAGTTGTTGCAAATAGCTGGCTATTATCGCCTACTATATTGTAAAACAGTTCGAACTGGCCTCTCATTATCCTGCCAAATGCAAGGAGGATAAGAATTGCGACTGTTGGTTTGAGCATAGGTATCGTAATGTGAAAAATCTTTTGAAAAATGCTTGCACCATCTATATCTGAAGCTTCATAAAGCGATCCGTCTATATTGGTTATTGTTGCTATATATATTACTGATCCATATCCTATGGTTTTCCATGTCTGAAAAAACACCAAAATATACTTCCATACATTTGTCATAGAATAGACGTCTACCTCTTCCTTCCCCATTTCCTTTAAAATGCCGTTCAACGCGCCATATTCATAATTGAATAAGTTGTATATGAATACTCCAAGTATTACAAAGGAAATGAAGTGGGGTAAAATCATTATTGACTGGCTTATTTTCTTAAGTCTTCTGAAGACCAGCTCACTTAACATAATAGCTATTACAATCTGGACAAAATTACCAAAAAATATAAATACTATATTGTACAAAATAGTATTTCTTGTGATTGTAAATAATACTCCTGATTTAATCATGAACATAAAATTTTCTAATCCTGTCCATGGGCTTCCGAAGACACCTTCCCTTACATTGTAATCTTTAAAAGCCAGAATAATTCCTGTTAAAGGGATATACCTGAATATGACAAAAAATAACAATACCGGAGTAAGCATAAGCCATAGTGATCTGTTTGTAATGATATCATTAATAAAAGGGTGCTTTTTGGAATCTATTCTTTTTTTAAATATTACCATAAAATACTGCTCCTTAATAAAGAGATTAAAACTTTGCCCCGCAAAAAAATTGTAGCATGATCTTTTAAAAAAATAAACAATTAACAAAAAACTTATATATAAAATTAGTACTTTAATAGTTGTAAAATCAGTACTTTTTTGAAATACCAGTACTTTTAAATATTATTTTAACCCTGTATATGAATACATTCTTGGAAAGCGTGACCATGCAACTGCCATATGCATAAGAAGCTCCCGGGTCATTTTTTCACGCAATTTTAGATATTCGGCTTTATCATACAAATTATTGAGTTCAAGAGGATCACCTTTGATATAATACAGCTCCCCCTTAACCTCATCCAGCCTCATATCAAGGTTCTTAAAATATCCGGGTATGTATAAAATCAGCTTCCAGTCTTTTTTTCTCCACATATAAGCAGGAGGCCTTTCAACCTCCTGGTAGCCACTGCCATGCAGCTCGGAAAAAGAGCCTGTTCTACACTGCTGTTCCAGCAAGCTGTAGCCTGCAAGACGTTCATCCCTTACTCCTCCCCCAACCTGGATGAGCGTGGGCAGCACATCCGCCAGCTCGGCACATCTGTCGTCTTTTGAAGCTTTCAGTCCATTATCTATGCATGCTCCCGAAATAATCACAGGCACCCTGACGCTTCCTTCATATAGTGAATACTTGCTGAAACGGTTTCGTTCCCCCAGCATATCGCCATGATCCGAAGTAAAAATAATGAAAGTATTGTCATATTCTCCTGTTTCTTTCAATTTATTTATCACCTTGCCGAACATGTCGTCCACATACGTACATAATGCATAGTATCTCATAATTGTTCTCTTCTTGTCCTCTTCACTGAATTCTTCTCTCCATCTTCTCCACTCTTTTACGTTTTTAGGTTGAACATAATGGTCAGTTAACTGCGCCTGTTCCGTTTCCAATACCGGAACCCGGAAATCCTCTAAATTATATAATTGTTCATACCCCTTTGGTACATTCAATCCGGCATGGGGAAAATCAAAGGATAAATAGAGGAAAAAAGGCCTGTCCGGGTCCCTTCTGTTTTCCAAAAAGTCTATTGCTTTTTTTGTAAACCAGCCTTCTTTTTGTTTTTCCGGTGGGATTTCACTTGTGCATCCAATATACCCTTCTGCATTTTCACCTCCAATTCTGTAGTTTTTGTGTTCTTTCTTAAAAACTTCAAATACCTCCGGTAATTCATCATACATATATTCAGTATTGGAACCGGCTTTTTCAAAGCCGGTATTTTTCCTTCCGCCGACCTCTATTTCAAATCCCCTTGTGCTGGTTTTTACCTCAGCTTTTTTATCCCCGGGCTGAATAATATACCAGTGTGTCTTTCCTATGCCTGCCGTTTGGTATCCAAGCTGATACATTCTCTGTGCAAGTGTCTTTATAACCATATCATCATCTGTGGGACACATCTGGGTATTATGCCTTACTCCGCACTGGGAAGGATATAGCCCTGTCATCATGGAATATCTGCTTGGAACACACATAGGCGAATTGCAAACAGCATTCGTAAACAATATTCCGTCGGAAGCCAGCTTATCCAAATTGGGTGTCTTAACCCTGGAATTCAGTAAACCCAGAGCATCCCATCTATACTGATCTGCCATCAAAAACAAGATATTTGCTCTTCTTTTGTTTTTATCCATTCACATCCTCCAATAAATCAAGAAAAATCAAATTATTTGTTAAAAATTATACGTACAAACGAATATTGAGGCAGAGTCGTTTCATACTTGCCTGTTGAAACATTATATGTAACAGGCTGGTCTAACAATACGGTTCCCGGGTTGGCCAGGACTTTTCCGTTAACGGATGCGTAGGCACCAGGTATTGATATTTTAACCTTTGCATTCCGGCCATATTTATTAATCAAATAAAGCTGGTACTTGGTACCTGTAATGTCTTTGCAGGCAAAACCATAAACCGGTGCAGCATCGGAGCTCATTTCAATCATTTGCTCCTCAAGGGCAGTCCCTAAAAGCTCAAATCCTTTAGATACCGGATTAAAGCTGTAGTTATCTGTTGAATCCAACAAGTGCATTAGTGACTGGGCGGCTCCCGGCTCGGAATCCCATTGTGTATTCCAGTAACATGCCTGGTCATAACCTCCCCTGAACAATTCGAGCAGGAAATCAATCCCTACCAGGCTTGTATGGTACTTGTCAAATCCATGCATGCTTGACGTAAGCCCCCATTCATTATTTCCAAACTGCAAATTGGGGTATCCTTCCTGTACCGCAACACTACGTAAATTATCTATCTTCTGCCGGAGTGTCCCGTTAAAAATGGGATATTCAGATGCCCATTCCTCAAAATAGCCGTCTACCTTCCATGCCTTCCATTTGTTATGAAATTCAATCAAATCAATATTTGAACCTGCACCCTGCAAAAAAGTTTTCAGCCTTGATTCGTTAAGACCATTATCATTAATGATGGTCTTTATGTTGGGGTCAACCTGCTTCATTGCATTTACATGCTGGTTGATATAGCTTATATAGGTACTGACACCATAGCCTTCTTCATTTCCGATATACCACCATTTCACATTGTATCCCTTATCTATGCAATATTGGACCTGGTCTTTTGCTCTCTGGACGCTATCGGCAACCCGGTTATATCTGTGTCCCGAATTGATATTTATACCCATCATGGGCTCCATCCCGGTTGTCTGGACAAATTGCATGTATTCATCAATACTCATCCACTCTGAAGCGGGAACCTGGTTTGCAGGGTCCCAGGCAGGGTCCCAGTTGTCCCCTTTAAATACACCGGTAGGATTTGCCCAATCCCAGTATTTAACTACAGTACCGCCGGGAAAACGTGAAATACCAACATTATTGGCCCCGGCCCAATTGGCTATCCTTCCGTCAGCATAGATAGAATCATCTTCCATGGCGTACACAAAATGCATACCGGTAAGGTATTTGCTGATCTTCCATTTTGTAATGGACGGGTCTATATTTACAGAAACATTATCCGGGTCACCCGGAGCTCCTTTCTTCAAATAGCAGTCGTCTACCAAAAGGTCTGCAAGGCTGTCGCCCGTTCTAACAAGAAAATAAGCGTTCGTAAGGGCTGCCGCATTATTCACGGTTACTGAAATCTCAATCCTTGTCCATGATGTGGAGTTTATGGCGGCCCTAATATCGTTGTTTTTGTTATTAAGCTTTATTCTAAGCATTCCCGTACCGCTTCCTGAGGCTAGTCTCACCATTGCAGAAGCGGTATATGTACCTGACCCTTTATTTTGCAATACTGAAAGAATACCCTGTTTTGTTCCATGCCATTTGGCCGTCCTGTTTGTTACTTTCCCCGAGTAATTACCCGTATTGACCGTATTGGCATCAACGCCAATAGTTCCGCCGTTACCATCCCAGCTAACCGTATTTCCGTCCTCAAAGCCTGAATTTAAAAGCAGGTTTGTTTCAATTGCAGTCTTTTGCTCCCACCATACCGTATTGTCAATATAAGAGGAATCAACCATTGAAAACTGTTTGGTTGTGCTGTCATATCTGAGTCTTTTACCGCTTTCACCATTGACCAGGTAAGACCAATTATCACCGCTGCCCACAAATTGCCATCGCACCGAATTATCTGCATAACTTGTGTCAACCATCTCAAGATAGTCACCTGTCCCATTATACCTGAGCCTCTTGCCGGTTTCTCTATGATCCAGATATGACCACCCGCTTCCGGCATCAGTAATAAGCCACTGCATCCCGGGTCCGGTATTTGATCTATCAGCCATTGTAAAAGTGCCGGATACTTCATCATAGGTAAATCGCAGCCCGGATTCTGCATGGTCGATAAAATCATAGGATATTGCCGCATCTGTAACATTGTCAATGAAAATAGTTGTAAACAAAGACATCATCACCAAAACCAACATAAAGCTCATCATTTTACTGCCCTTTCCCTTATACAACATACTCTTATACCTCCTCAGCAAACTTTTAATATGAAACATTTTAATCCATTTAATAAGTAAAATAACCGGTTTAAAATACACACTTCTAAACTGTTGATCAGCGGAAGAATAAATAGTTTAGAGAACATGAGCATACAATGTAAATAATATTGATTGTATTTTCTAAAAGGAATTGTAGCATGGGTTTTAAAAAAAATAAATATTGAAGGGAAAACATATGTGTAAAATTAGTACTTTTTCCAATTGTAAAATCAGTACTTTTTAATAATATAAATACTTTTCGTTGTTTAATGCCCCACTTTTTATACAGGTAAATCAATACGGGCAGCAAAAGATCCGGTAAAAATCGGCTTGTTTTCAAAAAACGGCTAATTTTAAAACTTTGATTGAAGGGACATGACCAAATATGCTATAATTATTTAGTAATCAATTTATGACCCTTTACTTATTTATATACAAATAAGCCAGTTCAAAAGATTTTGCCTGATACAATAATTCAATACAAGAGAAACGTGGTGAGAAAATGGAAGCGGGAAGAAAAAACAGAATAAAAATATTTGCTGTAATTTCCACCGTAATATTTCTTATAATACTTATACTAAGCAATATTGTTTATATTATTTCATCAAATCTAATGACTAAAAAAGCAACATCTTTTTTTAAGGAACAGCTTTATCAGACAAGCTATAGCGTACATTTTCTAACAGAGTACGCATTTTCTTTGTCAATGCAGTTCTATTTCGATCCAGGAATGTCGGACATTTTATTTTCTAATAAATTTGACTGGTATGAATACTCTAAAATACAAAAAAGTATTGAGTATTCAAGAATAAGTACGGCTTTCATACATTCAATATATATATATAATGCAAATAACCATACGTTTTACATATCCTTCCCCAGTTCACAGGAATCGATCCAGTTCAGTGAAAATTTTTTTGATAAGGAAATTTATGATGCCGTAACAAATTTCGCTGATTATTCTGAAAATTACGGTTACAGGGATAATTCTTTGCTGATGGTCAGAAACCTGGATATGTCGGCAATAAATAGAGCAAATGAGAGGGTATATACTATTGTATTTAAAAATGCACTAAAGCATACGCCGGATTCATGTATAATACTTAATATAGCGCCCGAATGGCTGCAGCAAAACGTGGCGGCCATGAGTACTAATTATGATGAAAACGTATTTGCAATAGATAAAAACGGAAATACGGTTTTGGGAAACAAATACTTGGAAATAGCAACATCACAGGCAAATCATGCGGCAATGGAAAAAATCATTAACAATAAAAAAAGCTCCGAC